>CACZPC010000057.1 GCA_902782985.1 Oscillospiraceae bacterium | reverse complement strand
AGAAGTGTGATAGCTCTTGTCCTGAGCATACTATCTTCGTTTATTATCTCTTCTGATATCTTTCTTGCAGTTCGCATCCTTGCTGATTACGGAGATAAGGATCTTCTTTTATCACTTCTCCTTCCTGTAAGTTCCTGCGGATGTATATTCCTTTATATTCCATTTGCAGTAAGAAGCAGGTCTCGTGAACCTGTAGTTCCCGAGACATTTACAGTGGCGGAATCTTTCCTTATTATCCTGATATTTAACAGCATCTGTCTTAGTGTTTTCAGGTTCTCCTCTTCCGTATATTCTTCGTTATGCTTTGCTGCTCTTACCGTATTCAGCCTGATCGTAGAAGTATTTACGCCATATGTATCTGCAGGTCGATATAAAGCAGAGATAAAAAGGATTGACGAGAAGATAAATGCTGCGCAAAATGCTCAGTACGAGGCCGTAATGAAGAGTAACTTCGAATTAAGGCGCGTAAGGCACGACATGAAAAATCACCTTCTTGCGATAAAGAGTATGGCAGAGAAGGCAGCGGATCTCGAGCTGATCTCTTATGTTGATTCTATCCTGGGAGATATTGCTTCAGCAGAAGTACCGTATCGCACGGGTAACGACATAGCAGATGCTATTATCGCGGATAAGAAGGCAAAGGCCCGTAAGAGGGGACTTGAACTGTCCGTCTCAGGAGACATGGCGGGAGTTAAGATCGAGACGGCAGATGTGGTTACTATCCTTTCTAATCTTCTGGATAATGCCATCGAAGCTTTGTGCCGTCTTTACGGTGCCGAACTATCGCCCTCTGATAAGACGATCACTTTGGAATTTAAGAAGAATTCCAACTTCCTTTATATCGTAGAGAAGAATATTAGCGAAGATAAGATAGATAAAGGCCTTATCCGTTCTTCCAAGGACTCTCCCGATCACGGATTCGGCATCTTCAACATAAGAAAGACCGTGAAGAAGTACGGAGGAGAGTTCGATATCTCCTCTGTAAGTATCGAAGGAACATCTCTTTACAGTATAGAAGTTCAGATAATACTTCCGATGAATGTTTGAAGAAAGAAGTATCAGCTATCTGTTAAAGGCGTATATCCGCACTGCCTTATAAGTTCTGCACCTTCGTCTGAGAGAAGAAAGTCTACTACAGTCTGTACGTTGGGATTGTCGTTATCTGCTCTGTAGACGATATAGAACTGTGCTACAAGAGGGTAGGTACCGTTTTGGATGTTTTCCATAGTGGGGGATATTCCGTTTATATCGAGCATCCTTACATTGGGGTTAGATACCATACCGCTTAAGTAGAAGCGGAATGAATAGCCTATGGCGGGACCGAATATGGATTCCGGTCTCCTGGGGGCGATGGGAGTATCTCCCATAAAGGCATCCATCATGGTCTGAGAGCCGCTTCCGGGCACTCTTGTTAAAGCATTGATAGGAAGGTTGGGACCGCCTATCTCGCTCCAGTTGGTGATATCTCCGGCGTAGATGCTCCTTATCTGATCTGTAGTTAGGTCAGTTACGGGATTATCGGTATTAACGAAGAATACGAATGCTTCATACCCTATGGGGACTATCTCGAGTTCAACTCCCTGTTCCTCGGCATACGCCATCTGGTCGGCAGAAGGGTGGGCGGTAAAGAATATATCCGCGCTGCCGTCTACTACGGCATTAAAGCCTCTTATGGTATTTCTATAGCGCATGGCGCTTCCTTCAGCGAAATTCTCTCCGTAGAGGTTATTGTCGTCGAACACGCCGCCTTCGTATGTGACACATCCTTCAGGATAGATGTTCTCTATAACGGATGCGTAGACGGGAACAAGAGCAGCAGCACCGTCTAAGACCGGAAGATCGCCTTCTAACATTATGTCCGTATCTACGTGAGCAAGATAAGAATCCTCCTCGTACGGCAGGTACTTTGCGACATCTATCATCTTAAGCTGCGAAGTATCGCTGAAGTTATTGGCACACTTTCTTGTTACGGTGAACCATATGCCGCTGTTGACCGCAGCGAAAGTCAGAAGTATCGCAGCTACTAAGAATACACGGGACTTTTTCATTACCATATCTCCTTTGCGATGTAAGCGATTATGGAAGAGTTATGGTAAGCATTAAGTGCGTAGACCATGTGAGCTGCGGTTAGCGCCATAAGGACGAATACCAGTACGAATAAGAACCTGTAAAATGCTTTATCTGACATGTGTATACCTTCTTTACATTGCTATCATAGTCTGTGATGCGAGTACTAACAGGAATATCCATACAGGCAGAGCCAGAAGGATGATGATACCTATGATCTTGAGCGCCTT
>CACZPC010000056.1 GCA_902782985.1 Oscillospiraceae bacterium | reverse complement strand
GCTCGAAGGTCTTGAGATAAGGGGACCGAAGTCTGTCATCGCACCTACTGCCATGAAGATAAGGCAGGGGAAGATATCGAGCTTGACTCCTAAGTACAGGAAGTCGAAGAGTCCGGGTTCTATGTGGTTACCCGCCGCATCGTGGTAATTACCGCCTATTGCAGCCCAGTTGATCTCGCCTTCAAACCATTCGGGGTGGAATATTCCGCCGCC
This sequence comes from Oscillospiraceae bacterium, assembly GCA_902782985.1. GTDB lineage: Bacteria > Bacillota > Clostridia > Saccharofermentanales > Saccharofermentanaceae > Saccharofermentans. The sequence goes on along the minus strand of CACZPC010000056.1, from coordinate 3,389 downwards.
GGGCCAGGGGAGATTCGTAAGGAGCATTCCGAATGCGATCGGAAGAAGGAGAAGCGGTTCGAACTTCTTATGGATGGCAAGCCACAGGAGGAGGAATGATACGAGGATCATTGCACCCTGCTGCCAGGTCATGGAAGCAAATCCCGAACCGTTCCAGAGGTCTATTAAAACATCTAACATGTCGGGTCGACCTCCTTAAGAGATAGTGATGATGGCATCGCCGGTATCGACTGTGGAGCCCTTGGCGGCGATGATCTGTGCAACGGAACCTGTCTTGCTTGCGAAGATCTCATTTTCCATCTTCATTGCCTCGAGGATAGCGACAAGATCGCCTTCCTTGACCTGCTGGCCGACAGTGACCTTGATATCAAGGATGGTTCCGGGCATGGGTGAAGTTACGGGTGTAGAGCCTGCTGCTACTGCAACTGCAGGAGCTGCGGCGGGAGCGGGAGCAGCTGCGGGAGCCGCTGCAACAGGTGCTGCGGCAGGAGCGGGAGCTGCCACTACGTCAGTAGTCCTGACGAGATTAGCCTTACCCTTCTCTACCTCTACTTCGTAAACTTTATTATTGATAGTTACGTTATATTTCATGATGTATTCTCTCCTTTATTTCTCTTCAACGAGCGTAATGGACTTGAAGATCAGCTCGGACAGCGGGATACCCGTATTGTCGCTTACGATGGCCATGATCATGGCAGCCGTCTTCTCGTCGCATCCTTTAAGCTTGAGCGTACCGGAGGAGAATTCTTCTTCCGGAGCGGCGGGTGCTTCTGCTGCGGGAGCGGGTGCAGCCTTAACCTCAGCCTTGGGAGCTTCCTTCTTGGAAGAAGCGCTCGCAAATATCTTTCCCGACAGGGATATAAGAACGAACATGATAAAGAGAACACCGAAGACTACGAGGATGACCGTAAAGGCATCGAGGAACGCTTCGGACATGGGGAGCACATCGTTACTGAGAACAATGTTCATGCATCAATCCTCCTTTTTCTCGATCGTGTAGTTAACTGTATTGGATTCCTTTTCCTCACGTGCTGCGAAGAACTTCTCGGCAACCTGAGGGAAGGAGATGTAGGAGAGAACGTCCTCATCGCATCTTGCCTTGTCACCAAGCTCGGCCTTCACCTTCTCAAACTGAGGTTCAAGTGTATCGGCGAATCTGCATGTAACGATCTCTTCGGGCTTCCAGCACTTTGCTACGAGCTCCTGATTGACCTCTCCGGGAGCGCGGCCGTACTCGCCTCTGAGGAATGCCTTCGTATCCTTTGTGATCTGCTTATACTTGCCGAAAAGCACGTTGTTAACTGCCTGTGTACCTACGAGCTGAGACATGGGAGTAACAAGAGGAGGATAACCTAAGTCCTTACGAACATTGGGGATCTCGGCAAGAGCCGCCTCAAACTTATCGGCAGCCTTCATATCAGTCATCTGCTTGAGCATGTTGGAATACATGCCGCCGGGAAGCTGATAGTCGAGGATGTCCGTACGGATACCCATTGACTTGGGATTAAGAAGTCCGTCCTTGATGAACTTGTCCTTGATGGGAGCAAAGTGATCGGCGATCTTCTTAAGGAGTGCGGAATCAAGATCCGTCTCATATCCGAGCTGCTCGAGAGCATACTTCATTGACTCGGTGCAGGGCTGTGATGTACCGCCGGACATAGGGGAGATAGCTGTATCGATACCGTCTACTCCTGCCTCTACGGCCTTAAGGTATGTAATGGGGCCGAGGCCTGTCGTGTGGTGCGTATGGATAAATATAGGTACCTTAACGGATTCCTTAAGGGCCTTGATGAGATCATAGGCTTCCTGAGGTCCGCAGATACCTGCCATATCCTTGATACAGATGGAGTGGACACCCATTGACTCGAGTTCCTTACCCATCTCCACGTATTTCTCGATAGTATGTACGGGGCTTGTGGTGTAGCAGATACAGCCCTGAGCGTGCTTGCCGCTCTTAATGGTCTCATCTACTGCCACTTCGATATTTCTGAAATCGTTGAGGGCATCGAAGATCCTGAAGATATCCATGCCGTTTTCCGCGGACTTTCTGACGAAGAGCCTTACTACATCATCGGGATAATGCTTATAACCCAGGATGTTCTGTCCTCTTAAGAGCATCTGGAGAGGAGTCTTCTTGCAGATCGCCTTGATCTTGCGGAGTCTCTCCCAGGGATCTTCGTCCAGGAATCGGAGGCAGGAATCGAATGTAGCGCCTCCCCAGCATTCGATCGAGTGATAACCTGCGTTGTCCATTGTCTCGAGAATGCTTTCGAAATCTGAGAACGGCATACGTGTTGCAATAAGTGATTGCTGTGCGTCACGAACAGCCGTCTCTGTGAATTTAACTTTCATAAAAGTCACGCTCCTTACGTATTATTTATTCTGCACAAATAAACTCACTCTAGTATACGATTTTATGTGTTTTAAGTGAATAATAAATATATAAAAAAGCGTAAAATATTTTACTTACATACAGCTTTTCAGCTCTTCGACCAGCTCATGTGCGCTGATCACTCCTACCTTATCCGCGACGTCGGTGTCATCGTAATAGATCATCATGGGGATTCCGGAGGCCTCCTCGAAAAGCACCTTGCAGATACGTGAATTGCGTTTCGGATTGCCTGCCGTATATGACTTAAGGTCCTCCGTCAGGAGCTTTACGGCAGCGGCGAAAGGCTCATCTTCGGTGCCGGTAAGCTGCTCGAGGATATCAAAGCACATCTTTTTGGCGTCGCCGACCTTCATCGCCACGATATCCTCACGGAGTGCGGGCCGGTCATAGTAATAATCGATGACGGGGGATATATTCACGCCTGCGGCTTCTACGAATACTTCTTCCTTCTCTCTGATTATGTAAAGAGAGCTGTCGTCGTTTATGATCCCCGATGTGATATCTTCATTAAGATCGGCGAGCATGTCGGTGTAATCGATGGAAGGGTATTTCTGAATCATTGGCGGCCTCCGTGAAAATGCAGTGATCGGGCAGATCCGACCTGTTTTTGCCGATAATTATACAACATTCGAATTTTTTTGTTTACATATTCGGGGAAGCGGTGATATACTTAATTGCTCGCAGGGGGAAGTCTGCGCTTTTTTGCATGCTTTTCCCGTGACAATAATTTTCAGAAAGGAGATGTATTGATGCCTACGTTCAATCAATTAGTCAAGTCCGGCAGACATGACAAGACCTGGAAGTCTAACTCACCTGCGCTGCAGTTCGGCCTTAACACGATTCATAAGAAGGAAACAGATGTTTTCTCTCCCCAGAAGCGTGGTGTTTGCACAGTCGTTAAGACAACTACACCTAAGAAGCCTAACTCAGCTCTTCGTAAGGTTGCCAGAGTACGTCTTACCAACGGATATGAAGTAACAGCTTATATCCCCGGTAT
>CACZPC010000055.1 GCA_902782985.1 Oscillospiraceae bacterium | reverse complement strand
TTCGTCAAAAATTAGGCAGTTTTTGTGTATAGTACACAGAATCGAAAAAGGTTTGCGGTTATAAGTACTAATATGGTAAACTAAATATGTTCTGAGATTTACTTTGGTAAGTAAACGGGCTTCTTGAAGCTCGTTTTTTGTTTTATTTGGAGAGAGGAGATATCACTGATGGCAGGACGGAGCAAGATCGCTCAGCAGGCTTTCGAGATCGCTCAGCCGGTAGCAGAGAGGATGGGACTCGAGCTTGTTGATGCCGAGTACAAGAAGGAAGGTCAGAGTACATTTCTTCGCCTTTTTATCGACAAGAAGGGCGGACTCGGGATCGATGACTGTGAGACATTCAGCAGGGAGATAGATCCTATCCTGGATGAGAAGCTGGTGCACGACGCCGATTATTTTGAAGTTTCTTCCCCGGGGCTTACAAGACCGCTTACGACGGAAGCCGATTACAGAAGGTATGAGGGCGAGGCACTTGATGTTGCTCTCTTTGCTGAGAGGGAAGGAAGCAAGAACCACACGGGTATCATCGTATCATGTGACGATCAGTCCGTTACGATCAGGACCGCAGACGACAAAGAGCTGACTTTCGGCTATAAGGAGATTTCCAAAGCCGTCAGACATATAGAATTTTGATAATAATTTCAGGAGGTCAATATAAAAATGGCAAAGAAGATTCAACAGGAAGAACCCAGAGATAACGTACTTGACGCGATCAAGATGCTCGCCAAGGAGAGAGGTATCGAAGAGGAAGAGCTTGTAACAGCCGTTGAAGAAGGTATAGTTACCGCATTCAGACGTGAGTTCTCCGGTTCCGCATCCATCGAGCATGTTGAGGCCGAGATCAACAGAGAGACAGGCGAGATCTTCGTATATAAGCTTGTTGAGGTTGTTGAAGAGGTTGAAGATGAGGCCAATCAGATCTCCTTACAGGATGCCAAGGCCATGGATCCCGAACTTGAGCTCGGTGATGAGATCGAGGTAGGTATCGAGGTAGAAAAGCTCGGACGTCTTGCCGCTACTGCAGCTAAGAGTGCTATCTCACAGAAGGTTAGAGATGCCGAGTACAGACGCATCAACGAAGAATTCTCCGGCAGGATCGGAGAGCTTGCTTCCGGTATCATCCTCAGAAAGGATGCAAGAAACGTATACGTAGATATAGACCGTGCCGAGGCTGTTCTTCCCAGAGAGGGACAGATCAGGAACGAGATCTATGAGACAAACAGAGTAATGAAGTTCCTTGTTCTCTGCGTTGAGGAGCACAACGGAAGACCTTCTATTACAATATCCAGAACATCCAATGAGCTCGTTAAGAAGCTTTTCGAGCTTGAGATCCCCGAGATCAAGTCCGGCGAGGTCATCATCCAGGCAGTATCAAGAGAGCCCGGTTCCAGAGCTAAGGTAGCAGTATATTCCAGAGATGAGAATATCGATGCCAAGGGTGCTTGCGTAGGACAGAGAGGTCAGAGAGTTCAGGAGATCATGAATGAGCTCGGCGGCGAGAAGATCGACATCATCGACTGGAATGCAGATCCCGCCCTCTTTATCAGTGAGGCTCTTCAGCCTGCCAAGGTTCTTCGAGTTGATACGGAGATCACCACAAATGAGGATGGCAGCCAGGAGAGAAAGGCTAAGGTCATCGTACCTGATTCCCAGTTCACTCTTGCCATCGGAAGAAGCGGACAGAATGTTCGTCTTGCCGCCAGACTTACAGGATTTAAGATCGACATCAAGAGAGAGTCCGATGAGATCGTCGAGGCTACTCAGCTCATGGGAGATGCTTTCCAGGTAGTCGAGAGCGACGGTGACGATCAGTGATAGCAAGAAAGAAGCCACAGAGAATGTGCGTGTCATGTCGCGAAAGGCATGACAAGAAAGATCTCTTGAGAGTGGTCATCGGTCCCGACGGGGATCTTAAGTATGATCCGACGGGCAAGGCTTCCGGCAGAGGTGCCTACCTTTGCAGAAAAGAGAAGTGTATCGTTGCCGAACTCAAGGCTCACAGGCTCGCTAAGGGCTTAAAGCACGATGTGGATGATCAGAAGCTGCAGGAGGTCGCACAGGAGATATTAAAGCTCTGTGCAGCCGAAGAAGGTTCGAATGACTGAAGAAGAGAAGATCTTGCGGTTTATCGGACTTGCAATGAGGGCAGGTAAGGTCGTATCGGGATTCGATGCCGTCGTATCTGCCGTAAGGAGCGGGAATGCCGAATTGCTGATAATCTCACGGGATATATCGGCAAATACGTTAAATAAGCTGATGGATAAGATCGCAGAGTGTGATGCATCAGTGGAAGCGTACGGCTTTTCGAGAGCCGGTGATCTCGGAGATGCCATCGGCAGGCCTGACAGGGCGGTACTTGCAATAACGGATAAGGGATTTGCGGGTAAGCTGGCCCTGATGATCGAAGAATTTGATGATACAAAGGAGATATGCGAATGAGTGACAACCAAGAGAAGAACAAACCTCAGATAATACTTGGCGGTGTGTCCGGTAATAAGGAGCTCAAGGTAAGAAGAGTTCATAAGAAGAAGGCTGAGCCTGCTTCCGAAGCCGCCCCCGAGGTCAATGAGGCTTCTAAGGTAAAGGCACAGGAGACCAAGGCTGAAAAGCCCGCCAAGGCACCTGTCGCCGAAGAGAATAAGCCCCCCAAGAAGGAGGTAGAGAAGAAGGCGGAAGCAAAGCCGGTCGAGGCTCCTGTCGAGACCAAGAAGACCGAAGCCAAGGAGAAGCCCGCCAAGGCGGCAGAGGCAAAAGCTCCCGCTGTCGAGAAGAAGCCCGAGCAGCCTAAGCAGGCTCCGAAGGAAGAAGTAAAGAAGGAAGCTCCCAAGGCAGAGGAAAAGCCTGTTGTAGACAGAAGAAAGATCTCTTCTGCAGTAGTTGCAATGCCTGAGACAGTAAGGAGCTCTACCGTTATCAATTCCGATAACAGAGGAGGAAGATACGGTAACAGAGATAACAGAGGCGGTTACCAGGGCGGCGGAAATCGCGGCGGCTATCAGGGTGGCGGCAACAGAGGCGGCTACCAGGGCGGCGGAAACCGCGGCGGCCAGGGCGGCGGATTTGCCAAGGATAAGGATGAAGATACACCTAATCGTCCCGCACCCAGAAAGCCTTCCAAGCCCAAGTCTGAAGGCCCCATGGAGGAGATCAAGAAAAGTCGTGCCAACTTTGCCGAGAAGAGTGCGATCGAGAAGAAGCACAATGACAATGATCAGCAGAGAAGAGAGAACGGCAGAAATCAGAATTCCAATGATCGCCGCATGAAGAACAATAACGGCGGTAAGTTTACCGGTCGTATCAGCGAAGACGGTGAGTATGATGATTATTCATACGGCAGAAAGAAAAAGAAGAAGAGTACTTACATCGCTCAGCCTGTTGTAGAGCAGGTTATTACCGATATTCAGATCCCTCCTTTCATCACCGTTAAGGATTTTGCCGAGGGTATCGGTAAGAAGAGTTCCGATGTTATCAAGGAGCTCATGAAGCTCGGCGTACTTGCTACGATCAATCAGGAACTTGATTTCGATACAGCATGTCTTCTGGCAGATGCATTCGGTATCAATGCCACACTTCTTGAGGAAGTGACCGAAGAGGATATCCTCTTTGATGACGAGGCTGACGATGCACCTTCCGAGAATCTCGAGCCCAGACCTCCCGTTGTTGTTGTTATGGGTCACGTTGACCATGGTAAGACATCGCTCCTCGACAGGATCAGATCTGCTTCCGTAGTATCCGGAGAGGCAGGCGGTATCACACAGCATATCGGTGCTTATACGGTAAGAGTAAAGGGACGTCAGATCACATTCCTTGATACCCCCGGTCACGAGGCTTTCACGACGATGCGTGCAAGAGGTGCCAACTTCACTGATATCGCTATCCTCGTAGTAGCTGCCGATGACGGTGTAATGCCTCAGACTATCGAGTCAATAAACCACGCTAAGGCTGCTAATACCGAGATCGTTGTTGCGATCAATAAGATCGATAAGCCCGGCGCTAACCCCGATAAGGTAAAGCAGGAGCTTGCAAATTATGAGCTTATCCCCGAGGAGTGGGGCGGTTCCACTATCATGGTACCCGTTTCCGCCAAGAAGGGTGAAGGTATCGACGACCTCCTTGAGAATGTTCTCCTTGTAGCGGATGTCCTTGAGCTCAAGGCCGATCCCACAAGACAGGCTAAGGGTGCAGTTATCGAGGCTAAGCTCGATAAGAACAGAGGTCCCGTTGCTACTGTACTTGTTCAGAGAGGTACTCTTAAGCAGGGCGACAGCGTAGTCTGCGGTGCCATGATCGGTAATGTCAGAGCTATGTATGACGATAAGGGTAAGGACATCAAGAAGGCAGGACCTTCTACTCCTGTTGAGATCCTCGGTCTTCCCGAAGTACCCGAGGCAGGTGAGATGCTTTATGCCGTAACAGATGACAAGATGGCGCGCCAGCTCGTCGAAAAGAGAAGGATCAAGCAGCGTGAGGAGCACATGAGAAAGAGCTCCAAGATGAGTCTTGAGAACCTTGCAGCTGCAATGGCAGAGGGTGATGTTAAGGATCTTAACCTTATCATCAAGGCCGATGTTCAGGGTTCTGTCGAGGCTGTTACTCAGTCTGTCGAAAAGCTTTCCAACGATGAAGTACACGTTAAGGTCATCCATGGTGCAGTCGGTGCTATCAACGAATCCGACGTAATGCTTGCAGATGTATCTAATGCCATCATCATCGGCTTCAATGTAAGACCTAATGCGGTCATCACTGAAAAGGCTAAGGAAGCAGGCGTCGATATCAGACTTTACAGCGTTATCTATAATGCTATCGAGGATATCGAGTCAGCCATGAAGGGAATGCTCGCACCTACATATGAGGAAGTCGTACTCGGTCATGTCGAGATCAGAGAGATCTTCAAGGTCAGCGGTGTCGGTACTATCGGCGGTGCTTATGTTACCGACGGTAAGATCACAAGAAACTGCGGCGTAAGAGTACTTCGTGACGATATCGTTATCTATACGGGTCAGCTCGGTTCCCTTCAGAGAATGAAGGATGCGGTAAAGGAAGTTAACCACGGTTATGAGTGTGGTCTTTCTATCGCTAACTACAATGATATTAAGATAGGCGATACTATCGAAGCGTTCGAGGAGCGCGAGGTGGCACGCGACTGATGCCCCTTGCCTGCTCGGTACCTTCGGGTATCCGGCCAAAAGGAGATCAATATGCGCAGAAACAGAGCTGCGATCGTCGGCGATGAGATGCAGAAGGTCATATCGGATATTATTACCAATAAGGTAAAGGATCCGAGGATCCCTCTGCTCACATCGATAACGGGAGTCAAGATGTCTTCCGACCTGACGCACGCTACTATAGATGTATCCGTCTTCGGTGATGATAAGGCGAAGAAGGATTGTATGGATGCGATAGAGCACGCTAAGGGCTTTATCAGATTCGAGATGTGTAAACATATCAATCTGAGAGTGGCTCCCGAGCTTCACTTCAGACTTGATACGACTCTTGAAGATGCCGCAAGGATGGAGGCTCTGATCGATAAGACGCTTGCAGATGATGAGAAAAAGCGAAAGGAACTCGGAATCGAAGAGGAGGAGTGAGTATGACCATCAAGGAATTATACGCTGACGAAGCTCTGCGTATCTCTAGTCTTATGCTCGAGATGGCGGAAGAAGTCAAAGAAGCAGACGGCGCCGTACTCGTATTTCTTCATAAGAGTGTAGACGGTGACTGTGTCGGTTCGGCCTGCGCAGCTGCATCCATACTTCGTTTCATGGGTGTTCCCGCTAAGGTGGCTATGCCCGAGAAGCTTCCTGATAACATGGCTTTTCTAGGTGTGGAAGATCTTTTATTCTATCCGGATGATTTCGATAAGGATCCCGTAACGGTTGATGGTAAGAACGTCATCAAGGTAATGTCGGTAGACTGTACAGAGGGAGATCGAATGGGTGAATGCGGAAAGATCTATAACAGATTCCCTGATGCCGTCACAGTTGATCATCATGAGGTTACAGAACTTCGAAATGACAGAAAGTGGATCGAGCCTCAGGCGTCTTCCGCATGCGAGATGATCTATTATGTTGCTCATCAGACTGCCGAGATGCTTGCCTGCGATATCAGAGATGTTCTCGATCCGAGAGCGGCTGCCTGCCTGGCTGCCGGTATCGTTACTGATACGGGAAGATTTGCATATTCCAATACAAGACCCGAGACACTTGAGGTTGCAGGAGCTCTTATGGAACTCGGCGGTGATATCGGTAAGGTCAGCTATAATCTTTTCGATAA
>CACZPC010000054.1 GCA_902782985.1 Oscillospiraceae bacterium | reverse complement strand
TTTGCAAGAGGTGCTCTTGCGGCAGCAGAGTATATCAAGGATAAGGGTCCGGGACGCTATTCCATGAAGGATGTTGTCTCCAAGGCTTTTAACTGATAAACTCTTTGAGGCTTAGATTTTAAGATTTTATTTCGGAGGAACTGTTAATGTTTCAGATTTTACTTGATGCAGCTCCCGCTCAGGGACAGGGAGAGATGGTCTCTGCCATCCCTTCAGTAGTATTGCTGCTTCTCTTTATTCCCGTTTTCTACCTGATCGTAGTAAGACCTCAGAAGAAGCGTGAGAAGGAACTTAAGGATCAGATGTCCAAGATGTCTATCGGAGACAAGATCATCACCATCGGCGGTGTGATCGGCGTTCTTGCTCATATTTCCGATGATGAGGTTACTATCTACACATCAGCCGCCAATACTCCCGTTACTTTCCAGAAGGCTGCAATTCAGACGGTTATCCCCAGAAACGGTGAGAAGAAGGATTCTAAGAAAGAGACAACTACAGAGAAGAAGAGCAAGAAGGCTTCAAAGACTGAAGACTAATGGCTCAGATACCTGACAGTGTCATTGAGGAAATACTTGCCAAAGCCGACATAGAGTCGGTAGTCGGCAAGTATGTTTCTTTTACGAAGAGAACGGGACAGAACCTATTCGGACTGTGCCCGTTTCATTCTGAAAAGACTCCGTCGTTTTCCGTATCATTAAATAAGGGCATTTATCACTGCTTCGGATGCGGTAAGGGAGGCAACTCCATCGGATTTATCATGGAGATCGAAAAGCTCTCTTACCCTGAAGCCATAAGATTTCTCGGTCAGCAGTACAACGTGGAAGTACCTGAAGTATCAGGCGGCTCATCTGACGGCTCTGATAAGAAGACCAAGGAGAGAGTATCTGCACTTCTTACGGAAGCAGCCAGATTCTATTATTCGAGTTTTATATCTCCATTAGGAGAACAGGCCAGACAATATGCCGTTAAGCGTAATCTTTCCAAGGAGACTCTTACGGCTTTCGGTATAGGCTATGCTCCCGAGGGCTGGGATAATCTATATAATCATCTTGCAGGCAAAGGCTATACTGATGAAGAGATGAGAGTCTCCGGACTGTTTACCGTATCCAAGAAGACAGGTAAGCTTATAGATCTTTTCAGAGGGCGACTGATGTTTCCTATCTTTGATTCCTTCGGTAAGATCATAGCATTCGGAGGCAGAAGCCTCGGAGATGAGATGCCTAAGTATGTCAATTCGCCGGACTCGCTCGTATATAAGAAACAGGAGCATCTTTACGGATTGAATTTCGCCAAGAAGGCAAAATCAAATCAGCTTATCATCGTAGAAGGATATATGGATACCATAGCCATGCATCAGGCAGGTATTACCAATGCCGTTGCTTCTCTTGGTACCGCTTTTACCGACAGTCAGTTGAGACTTGCTTCGCGTTATGCCGAAGAGGTCGTTTTCTTCTTTGACAGCGATAAGGCGGGACAGAATGCCGCCCTTCGTGCCATAAGGATGATGCTTAAATTCTTAAAGAAGATGAGCGGCCTTAAGATAAGGATCAAGATCGCTTATGTACCTGACGGCAAGGATCCCGATGAATATATACGAAATAACGGACGTGAAAGCTTTGCCAATGTTGTTGCAAATGCAAAGGATGTAGACGATTATCTCTTTGACAGAGCATATAATGATAATTGTGATGCAGACGGTAAACTTGATCTTTATAAGTATCAGGAGGATATCATCCTCTACGGTTCCTGGATCACGGATGACTTAAGACGCGAGAAGATGGCTACCAATGCAGCGGCATATCTCGGCGCGAATTATAAAACAGTCCTTAACAGGATGAATGATGTCATGAATTCGGCTCTTGCCGAGCAGGCGGCTGCCGATAAGAGAGATCTTGTCCGTTCCGAACGTCAGACTGTAAGACAGAGAGAGGAAGAATATGCGGCATCGTCGGAGCATCCTTCCGCTGAAGCATCTGCTGAGGTCAGGAATACCAAGGATGATATCGTATTTCTTCAGGAGCTGAAGCTTTTCGTAATGGCGGTAAGGCTCAAGGAGAATCTTGCAACTGATATAGACAGAGAAGATGTGCTTCGTCCCGGAGATTTCAGGGGGGCGAATATGAAGAAGATAGTAGAATTCTTTCTGAAGAATTTCGATGAAAGATACGGGATCAACGAGCCTCTCCTTATAAATGAGCTCTCTAAGACGATCCTTAACGGAATGCCTGCCGAGGAGGTATATCTTCGTGCATGCGATCAGTTTAAGGAAAACGGTAATTATGATGTCAAGAGAGACGAATATCTGATCACTCTCTATGATCTCAGGCTCAAGCAGATAGAGGGAATGGAGAAGATGATAGTTAAATATCTCGAAAGTGCCACGGGAAGCAAGAAAGAGGATCTTCTCCTGCGCTACAGAAGACTTAATTCCTATAGGGATCATCTTATAGCAAAGAGGGATCAGTTATGATCGATATCAGATTATCAGACAGATTAAGTGCCGTGCTGGATACGGCAGCTTCCAATGCGACCTCGAAAGAAAGGATAATAGATGTCGGTTCGGATCACGGTCATCTTGCCGCGTGCGCAGTTGCAGGCGGTCTGTTTAAGACTGCCGTATGTACGGACATCCATAAGGATCCTGCAGGTAAATCGGAAGCTCTCATGAAAGACATGGGACTTGATGATAAGGTCAGTGTATTTTGTACGGACGGACTTGACGGCATCGACATCGTAGAAGGCGATACCGTAGTAATGGCAGGTCTTGGCGGCAATAATATGATCGATATCATCGGGCGGGTAAGGACGTCCTGCGATAAGGAGATATTAAGAAGCGTCAGATTTATACTTCAGCCTCAGAAGTCCATCGAAGCACTTAGGGTGTTTCTCGCTGACAACGGATTTAAGATATTCGATGAGTCGGTGGTAACGGAGAGGGGGATTTATTATCCGATGCTTGTAACCGGATATACCGGAGATAAGTACGATCTGACACTGAGGCAGAAGTATTACGGTCCGATACTAATGGAAAAGTATGTGACCGGAGACAGTATCGTAAGAGAATATTTCATTAGGCTTGATTCAAGATATAAGCTTCGTGCCAGAGGCGATGAGGAGCTGAGGAAACTGCTCGAGGAGGTTGATGTATGACAAAGGTCAAGGATATTACATCCTGTCTGGACAGCTTGTTTCCGCGTGAGAATGCGGAAAGTTATGATAATCCCGGACTTCTTACGGGAGCATATGACAGAGAAGTATCTGTCTGTGTACTTACACTCGATGCTACTCTTGATAAGGTTGAATATGCTAAGGCCAATAAGGCTTCGATGATGATCACTCACCATCCGCTTATCTTCGGCGGTATCCTTGATGTCTGTGAGGAGAATGTATCCGGAAAGATCTTGTCCTCTCTCATCAGGAGCGACATATCCTTATTTGCCGCACATACTAATCTTGATAAGAATCATGAATACAGTAATGACGTCCTGGCGAAAGTGCTCAGCGGTGAAGATATCATTCACATCGATGATATCGAATGCGGTGTGGCTTATAAACTTGAAAACGACACAACTCTCGGGGAATATTGTGCAATTGTTAAGGATGCACTCGGTACGAGCGGTATCATTACATATTCGGACCCGGGAAAGAAGGTCAGGAAAGTATTCGTTCAGGGCGGCGCGTTTGATGAGGAAGTCATCTCATCTCTTAAGGCCGATGGTATTGATACTGTGGTCTCCGGAGAGATAAAACATCATGTGATGATCTTACTTGAGCAGATGGGGATATCCTGTATAGCCGCAGGGCATAAGGCAACTGAAGATGTCTTTATGACACACTTGGCAGATGTGCTCACGAAGAAGTTTCCTGAAGTGAGTTTCTTGGTAAGTTTGTAACTGTACATTCTTCTTTTTTATATATAGAATGATATTGTTTTCCGAGCAGACCGAGACAATCGCGGGCACCAGTGGCGAAAGCCGGTGCGTGAGGAAAGTCCGGGCTCCACAGGACAGGGTGCCGGGTAACGCCCGGTGAAGGCGACTTTAAGGAAAGTG
>CACZPC010000053.1 GCA_902782985.1 Oscillospiraceae bacterium | reverse complement strand
TCTCCTTTCATCAGAACTGGTTATAGATAAACTGCTTGGAATCAAAGCCGTGTCCGTATGCACCGAAGATCACCGTCACGATTATCAGTATCACGCAGACAGCACATCCGAGGACTATATTGCCCGTGAGCTTTTCCCTTATATCCTTATGAGTTACCGCCTTATAAAGGCTTACAAGGAAGATCACGATGAGACATACCGCTACGAGGATATATTCTCTGACCGATAATCCCAGATCGATAAACGAACCGTCAAAGAGGCGTCTTATCCTGAAGTGCGTAAATATGCTCCCCAGCATACGGAAAGTCCTCGGTACGTTTTTGTAGACATCGAGCATCCTTATCATGCTCATCAGGAAGAATGTCCTGATGATCTCGAAGATGCCGTACCACTTGTATTTCTTCAGGCCGAATCTGCCGTGGAAACGGGCGTAGAGAGGCTCAAGCTCCTGAGAAACCATGATGACCACAAAGTTAAGAAGTCCCCAGACTATGAAATTCCAGGCGGCTCCGTGCCACACACCGGTCGCGAGCCACACGAGGAAACATGCGATGTAGACACTTATCCTCTTGCCGATCGCGTTGCCGAACTTATTGCGGGACCACTTGGAAAGATCAAGCATCTTCGGACTGACTGACAGCGGATAGAAGATATAATCCGTGAACCACTGACCCATGGTCATATGCCATCTGTTCCAGTATTCCTTGATGTTCTTGGAGAAGAACGGCAGATCGAAATTCTCCTCGATCTTAATGCCGAGGCACTCGCCGATACCTATCGTGATATCGATACCTCCCGTGAAATCACAGTAAAGCTCGAAAGCATAGAACAGCAAAGCGGCTAATACGAATATACCGTCATATTTCGAAGTGTCCGTGACGATCGTGATAACGGCCTTTACCAGACGGTCGGCAACTACGACTTTCTTAAAAAATCCCCACAGGATCCTTATAAATCCCGAACCGAATGCTCTGCCGCTTACCTTATCTCCGGCAAAGAGCGTAGGCGTGAGCTTGCCCCATCGGCTGATCGGTCCCTGAACAAGCTGCGGAAAGAACATCACGAAAAGCATTACCTTGAGCGGATTGCGCTCCGCCTTGACAGTGCCTCTGTAGACATCGATCACATAGCTTACGGTCCTGAATGTGTAAAAGGAGATGCCCATCGGAACGATAAGCTCCGAAGGCCTTATCACCTGAGCTTTCATGACCGCATTGATATTATCGATCACGAAATCGGTATATTTGGTATATGCCAGCATCCCGAGGTTCAGGAGAAGACATATCAGCATTATGATCTTCTTACGGGACTTTGCCTTCTCCTTGATCGCCTTTTTCTGCGGTTTCTCAAGTGTATCCTTATTAGCCTTGATGTATGCATCTGTCTTTCCGGCTATACTGTCCATCAGAAGCGTCGCACCCCAGGCCGTCACAGAAGTAAATGTCATCGCCGTCAGAAATATCCATTTACTGTCATCCGAGAGGTAAACGAATACTATACTGGCGATCAGAAGCACCGGCCACTTTGCCTTTCGGGGCATGACATGATAAACGCAGAATAATACCGCGATGAATATTATAAATCTTATCGAAGTAAAGAGCATGGCCGTCAGTCGTTATCGAGCCTTTCGATAAGTGCCCAGATGGCCGATGCCGAGTTGAAATTCTCGGGGATCAGTTCCTCGGGAGGTATCTGGACATCGAGCTTGTCGTCAACCTCCGCTACAAGTGTCACGATATCAAATGAATCGAGGATCCTGTCATCGATAAGCGTAGTGCAGGTCTCATAATCCACATCGTCATGAAGGTCCTTAAGTATCTCCAGTAATTCTTCCATTATCTTTCTCCTTTCGAGCCTGCCGCCATACCGGACAGCAGTTTACGGTCTATCTTGCCATTTGGTGTCAGGGGCATGGTATCGAGCTTAACGATCCTGCCCGGGAGCATATACCTGGGAAGGTGTTCCTTGAGGCTCTCGCCCAGTTCCTTCTCATCACGCTCGCCGGTGTAGTAGAGCTGTATCCTGTCCTTCTCCCTGACGTATACCGCGCAGCACAGCGAGATCAGATCATCCGTCGCCACATTGGCCTCGATCTCACCGAGCTCGATCCTGTGGCCCATATGCTTGATCTGGTAATCCTTTCGCGATACGAATACCAGCTCGCCATTCTCATTTCTCCTGGCGATATCTCCCGTCCTGTATATCGTCTCGGGATAATTCCGGTTAAGAGGATTCTGCACGAAAGCCTCCGCCGTCTTATCAGGCGCATTAAAATATCCCAGCGTCACCGGCGTACCCGCTATGCAGATCTCGCCCTCATCCGCGAGCTTATCCTCATCGTCGAGCAGAAGGATCCTCGTATTCTCGAAAGGCCTGCCTATCGGGATAGCCTCTCCCTCTTCGAAATCGCGGTCCGCCTCATACCAGCAGCTCATGCCTGTCGCCTCAGTGGGACCATACAGATTAACGAATCTTGCACCGGGGACTGCCTGACGCCAGCGGTTAAACTGCTTTATAGGGAAGACCTCGCTTCCGAAAGCGATAGTCTTTAAGTACTTAGGTGTCTCCTTCTTCAAAGCACCCAGAGAAGAGATCATGGTAAGAGCAGATACGACCCAGCAGATCGTATTGATCTTCTTCTCATTTAAGAACTCCACGAGCTTTAAAGGGAACATGAAAAGCTGCCTCGGCACGATCACCGTGGAAGCTCCGAACTTGATGGTCGGATAGAGCTCCTTGAGGCAGGCATCAAAATAGAAGGGGCTCTGGTTGCCGAATCTTGTATCGCGGTCGAACCTCAATACCTCCGAGAGGTTCTCGATATAATCGATAACGCTCCTGTGGCAGGCGACCACGCCCTTCGGCACGCCGGTAGAGCCCGACGTAAATACGATATAGATGGGATCGGTATCGATCTGCTCGCGCCTTATCTCATCAAGTCTTCCGGTATCTTCTCCTAAAGCCGAGATCTCCTCGTAGACGAGTATCCTGCCGTGAAAATCCAGCTCCTGCGCCTTCTTCACCGTCTTCTCATCACAGATCATGACCCGCGGCTGAAGTGTCTTGATTATCAGATCTATTCTCATGGCGGGCATCTCTTCGTCGATGGGGACATAGAAGCATCCCCCGTATACGGTACCGAAGAATGTTGCCACGCACATTGGTGTCTTTTCCATAAAAATGATGACCGGTTCATGTCCGAACCCCTCGCGAGCCAAACAGGAACCGATACTCCTGCTCGCGTCGAACACCTCTCTGAACGTCATCGCCCTTCCGTCAGCATCTTCGTAAGCGACCTTGTCCGGCACTTCCTTTACCGTGGCCTCAAGATACTGCAGAACGTTTCTTTGTTGCATCTTTTACTCCAATATTATTTCTTTATACGCTTGCCGCATGCTATGAGAGATTCTTCGGCAAGCATCTCAAGTATATCAAAATAATCACCGCATATTGTGTGATTTCTGCGTATAACCGATAACTCGGTACATCCGAGTATGGAAGTCTGTGCTCCCTGCGCCTTAAGATCCGCCATGACCTTCTCGAGCTTGGTCACATCCGGATCCGCGCCTTTCTTGACATCATCATAGATGAGGCTCATGACAAGAGCGCAGTCCTCCTCGGACGGGATCACGGCCTTTATGCCGTTTTCTTCCAGCACCTTCTGTATGACTCCCGCCTTGACAGTACCGTCCGTCGCCATGATGCCGGCGGCGGTGATGCCCTTCTCTTTAAGGACAGACGCCAGGTAGTCGACTCCGTAGAGAACGGGAATATCTATCCCCTCCTCTATCTTCTCTTTAAAGAATCCCGCAGTCACGCAGGGGATCGCTATCGCATCGACACCTTCATCCTGAAGCTTCCGGGCGATCTTATTCATTCTGTAAGAAGGATCATCCGTACTCCTGCCGAGAATGTAATTTGTTCTGTCCGGTATCTGCGGACAGTTGTAGATTATTGTCTCGAGATGATCCTGATCGCATTCGGCATACGTCTTATCGATCAGCAACTCGAGAAAGCAGGCGGTGGCCATCGGCCCCATACCGCCTAAGATACCAAGGCTCATCTTATTCCTCCTCGATCGTAAAATTGTAAAAATCGAGCCTGCTCTGAACAGATTCCGTCGCACGTTCCGGCAGCGGGGCTTCGGGATCGAACTGATGTGCATTATCCAGCTCCGCATCAGTCCTCATGAACCAGAAACCCGAGTGCTGGAAGGACGGAGAAGCATCGCAGTGATACCACTGACCGTCCAGACAGACAAGATTCCAGTAATGAGACGAGCTATATACCGGAAAACGTTCGACACATTCATTTTCTATTCCCGCGACGTCAAGAAGAGCCTTGCAGCAGGCATAATATGTATAGCAGTCGCCGGCAAGCGTGGTAAAGCCCTCGTAGGCGCC
>CACZPC010000052.1 GCA_902782985.1 Oscillospiraceae bacterium | reverse complement strand
GGAAGAGTCGAAGTTGCCATTACAGACAAAGAATACTTGAGGACTGATACGCTTATCCTTGCATTAGGCAACAGCAGCAGAGAATTTATAAGAGATAATTACAAAGGCTTAATGATTGAGAGCAAGCCTTTCGCGATCGGTGTCAGGATCGAGCATCTCAGAGCAGATATCGACAAGGCGATGTATGGTTTTGATACCGCAAAGTATAAGAATATCTGTGCTGCAAACTATAAGCTTGCTGTTGATACAAATACCGGAAAGAAGCTCTATACATTCTGTATGTGCCCCGGCGGTGAAGTAGTTCCCTCGGCTTCTTTCGCGAATTCGATATGTACAAACGGTATGAGTTACAGAGCAAGAGATAATATGAATTCCAATTCCGCTTTACTTGTACCATTTGATCCCAAGGAAGTTTCAGATCATCCGTTAGCAGGTATGATGTTACAGGATACGCTTGAGCTGAATGCTTTTAAACTTGCAGGTTCAACCGGTAATGCACCGTTTATGACCTACGGAGATCTGAAAGCAGGAAAGAGCGGCAGTTCTGCAACAGTTGTAAAACCTACGTACAGACCCGGAACAGTTCCTTGTGATCTGAGTGAATTGTTTTATGACGAGATAACCGAGACTATAAGAGAAGGTATCTCGATTATGGGCAGAAAAATAAGAGGCTTTGATTCAGATAGTGCTGTTTTGACTGCTCCCGAAACAAGATCTTCTTCGCCGGTAAGGATACCCAGAAATCGTGAGACTTTCGAACATATCTCCTGTAAGGGCCTTTATCCTATCGGTGAGGGTGCGGGTTATGCAGGAGGCATAATGAGTTCGGCTATCGACGGCATAAAATGTGCTAATCAGGTAGCTCAAAGTATGTTAAACTAAACAGCGTAATAAAATAAAGAAGGTGATTATATGGCATCCGGTAAGAATACAGCAGTTATTTCCGTTTTAGGTAAAGATAAGGTAGGCATCATTGCAAAAGTATCGACACTTCTTGCAGAGAATAAGATCAATATCAATGATATTTCCCAGACTATACTTGATGATATCTTCACAATGATCATGCTCGTTGATCTTCAGGATCATAAGATCGAAGAATCAGACATCATCGAGAAGCTCAACGCATTAGGTGAGGAACTCGGCGTTACTATCACTATCCAGCATACTGATCTTTTCGATAAGATGCATCGTATCTGATCTTTTTAAGGAGTATTATTTGATGATTACCGATTTTGAGATATTAGAGACAATGAAGATGTTCAATGAGCAGCATTTGGACATCAGAACGATCACCATGGGTATTTCCCTTATGGATTGCGCAGCTTCTTCTATAGAAGAGTCCTGCGATAAGATCTATAACAAGATCTGCAGATATGCAGGTAATCTCGTAGCTACAGGTGAGGCTATCAGTAAGAAGTACGGTGTACCGATCATCCATAAGAGGATATCGGTCACTCCTATATCAATAGTTGCCGCTGCGTGCGGTGCCAAGGACTATACTCCTTTCGCCAAAGCATTAGACAGAGCAGCCAAGACCTGCGGCGTTAACTTCGTAGGCGGTTTCTCCGCTATGGTCCAGAAGGGTTATACAAATTCGGATAAGGTCCTTCTCGACTCTATCCCTAATGCGCTTGCAGAGACTGAATTCGTTTGTTCTTCGGTAAATCTCGCTTCCACAAGAACAGGTATCAATATGGATGCCGTTCGTGATATGGGACAGATCATAAAGAGGACTGCCGAAGCTACAAAGGACAGAGATGCTTTGGGTTGTGCCAAGCTTGTAGTATTTGCCAATGCCCCTGAAGATAATCCCTTTATGGCAGGTGCATTCCTTGGAGTAGGTGAGCCCGAGTGCGTTATCAATGTCGGTATATCCGGTCCCGGAGTTGTTAAGCATGCACTTGAGGAAGTGAAGGGAGCTGACCTCGGTACTGTTGCAGAGACGATCAAGAAAGCCGCATTTAAGATCACTCGTGTCGGTGAACTTGTTGCCCGTGAGGCATCTCAGAGACTCGGTGTTCCTTTCGGTATCATCGATCTTTCACTTGCTCCTACACCGGCAGTAGGTGACTCCGTTGCCAGACTTCTTGAGGAATTCGGTCTTGAGGAATGCGGTACATGGGGTACTACTGCTGCGCTTGCAATGCTCAATGACGCTGTAAAGAAGGGCGGTACGATGGCATCTTCCTTCGTAGGAGGACTTTCCGGTGCATTTATACCCGTATCCGAAGATGAAGGTATGATCGCTGCAGCAAGGACAGGCGGCTTGAAGCTCGAAAAGCTCGAGGCTATGACATGTGTATGTTCCGTTGGTCTTGATATGATCGCTATCCCCGGTGATACTACTGCTGAGACTATCTCCGGTATCATCGCAGATGAGATGGCTCTCGGA
This sequence comes from Oscillospiraceae bacterium, assembly GCA_902782985.1. GTDB lineage: Bacteria > Bacillota > Clostridia > Saccharofermentanales > Saccharofermentanaceae > Saccharofermentans. Next base: position 6,496 of record CACZPC010000052.1, on the reverse strand, counting down.
ACATTCAATAATAAGACTACAGCAGTCAGGATCATTCCCGTTCCCGGTAAGGGAGTAGGAGATGAGGTAGAGTTCGGCGGACTTCTTGGTATGGCTCCCATCATGGCAGTAAATAATGCATCATGTGCGGATTTCATCCACAGAGGCGGCCGTATACCTGCTCCGATCCACAGCATGAGAAACTGATCTTACGAACGAAATTTGACTTTGGTCATAAAAGGAGAGTTTGAATGGAAGAGAAATCATATGATCTGAATTCATCTAAGGTGAGGACGGTATTACTCGGTTATTTTGTTTCTTTTTTTATCCTGGCTTTTCTTGATATCGTATTTCTTAAACCGTTTTCAAACGGTACATTTATGATCAATTTTATTATCGTACTGATCCTTGCTGCAGGTATCAGCGTCCTGCTTTTCTTTATTCATAAGGATATAGTCATAAAGATATGTAGCGGCGGAGTGGATTATATCAAGGGCGATAAGGTAACGCATTATTCATTTGCCGATTTTGAAGGCACTAAAGTCGTCAGGAATTATTACAATGGTATCTATACCGGTACATCAAGATATCTGCATTTTCATGATAATGAAAAGAATAAGACTGTTACGATAAACTGCTGTTCTCTGAAGCCGGAAGAATTTGACGAGCTTGTGGCTTATATGGGTAAGAATGAATTTGAGCAGGCTGAGAAGACTGAAGCTACCGAAAGATATTTTGATAACGAGAAATATTTCGATATCAATAAGGAAGCCATCGTATCAGATTTCAAGTCCAAGAAGATCTTAACTGTTGCCGTAACGGGAATTATTGCAGTTATATTGGTAGTATTACTTATAGTTGTCCTATGGGAAGTATCAATTGCGATCACTATCGCAGTTTCAGGCATTATTGCCATAGCTGCAGGATTTGTAATCGGTTTACTGTTAAGATCTGTCTCAAGATTCCCGGCTAAAGTACCTTCCAGGATCACCATCGATTCTCACAATATCGCCATAGACGGTAAGACTTTCGATAAGGAAAAGGTTGCACGTATCATCATGACTCCGAGTTCTTATGATACTAAGGACCGTGAATTGTTCATCACGATGACAGACGGGACAAAGCTTAAGTATAATTTCGGAAGACTTAATAAAGCCAAGCCCACTGTCGGTACATATCCGGACTATGCTTCTTTATTCAGCAATATAAAGCTTTGGTGTCTGCAGCGAAATATCAGTTTTATGGCATCACTGAGTTGATCCGATTATGGGAGATAGAGGCAATAAGATCAGGAATACACTATTTAAAAGTGATTTCAGACGGCAGACAGTATTAGTGACATTGCCGTCTCTTTTACTTGATTTTGTTTTTATACTTGTGAATTTCTATTTGGGATTCTTTACTGCTTCTATGTGGTATATGACTATGTGCATATATTATGTAATACTCACACTCATGCGTATGAATGTACTTGCAAGATCGGCCAAAGCTTTATTTTCACGCGATAAGGTAAAGGCATATACAAAGCTTTACCGTTCTACACATCATCTGCTGCTGTTTTTAACGATCATGCTTGCAGGTGCGATTTTTTTCCTTCTTCGAAATAATATCTGGAAGAGATATCCCGGGATCATTATTTATTTTGTCGGAGCTTATACTATTTACAAGGTGACGGCATCCGTGATCAATCTTTTCAGGGCTGGACGTGCCAACTCCATAACTACTGTCTTGCTTCGAAAGATAGGAAGTGCCGATGCTCTGGTATCACTTCTTGTCCTGGAATCTGCGATAATCGGAAGATCCGGAAGGACACAGGGATACGAAATGCAGGATCTTGCTACTAAGAGCGGTACGATCGTATGCATAATACTGTTTTTGATATCCGTTTTCGGAATATTTAAGCCCAAGTCTAAGATAAAGGAACAGATCGATAACAATTAATCAGTTAGCTGAAGTATATACAGCGGGAGGATAGTTATGTGGTTTGAGGAATCAGTGTTTTATCAGATATATCCGCTTGGATTTTGCGGAGCCCCTTTCGAGAATGACGGTAAACTCGAGCATCGTATCTTAAAAGTCATCGATTGGATCCCGCATCTTAAGAAGCTGAACATCAATGCTATATATTTCTCACCGGTATTTGAATCAGATACTCACGGATATAACACCAGGGATTATGGTCTTATCGATACGAGACTCGGTACTAACGATGACTTTAAGAAAGTCGTAAAGGCTCTTCATAAAGAAGGCATCAAGGTGGTTCTTGACGGTGTATTCAATCATGTCGGTCGCGGTTTTTGGGCTTTTCGAGATGTTCAGGAGAAGAAATGGGATTCTCCGTATAAGGATTGGTTCCATATATCCTTTGACGGTAACTCCAACTATAACGACGGCTTCTGGTATGAAGGCTGGGAAGGCAATTACGACCTTGTTAAGCTCAACCTTCGTAATCCTGCTGTTATCGACCATATCCTGGACAAGGTGAATTACTGGATCGACTTTTTTGATATAGACGGATTAAGACTGGATGTTGCTTATTGTCTTGACCATGAGTTCTTGAGAAGGCTCCGTGAGTTCACGGACAGCAAGAAAGCTGAATTCTTCCTGCTTGGCGAAGTCCTTCACGGTGAATACGGAAGGATGCTTAATGAGATGCATCTTCATTCTCTTACTAATTATCAATGTTATAAAGGAATACACTCGGCATTTAATTCCGGCAATATGTTCGAGATAATCCATTCGCTCCTAAGGCTCTTCGGCCCTGAAGACTGGACTGTAGCAAGAGGTGCCCATCTGCTGTCTTTCTGCGATAACCACGATGTCACGAGAGCAGCATCTATTATCAATAATCCTGCTCATCTTCCGCTTGTATATACGATGGTATTCGGTATGCCCGGTATCCCGTGTGTCTACTACGGATCTGAATGGGGAACCAAGGCCCGCAAGGAAGAAGGGGATCCTGCACTCAGAGCTTGCTTTGATAAGCCTGAATGGAATGAACTTACAGATCATATCGCAAAGCTCTCCGAGATAAAGAAGAACTCCAAGGCGCTTAATTACGGCAGCATGAGATCTATAGTTCTTACTAATCATCAGTGTATATTCGAGCGATGCTGTGACGGAGAGAGGGTACTTGTGGCTATTAATATGGGAGATTACGAATATACGGCTCACTTTGACGCAGGATGCGGTCAGGCTGTAGATCTTCTTAGCGGCAACATTCATGATTTTGGCGGCGGTTCTGTATTACCCCCTTATTCTTCGGCAATTTGGAAGATGGAAAGGTAATGCTTCCGATGAGAAGAAAAGATCAGAGATACATTGTCGTATTAGATAATGAGTTTATAAACGGATAAGAAAAAGAGCGGAACTACAACAATCAGTTCCGCTCTTTTATTTCGAATCAGTTGTTTTTATAAGCTCTCAAGATACTTCTTTACAGTCTCCGGGGCAGGAGCACCCGTAATAGTCCTCTTGTTAACGCATGTTTCAAGGGAGATAGCATCGTAAACATCCTCTTCTATAAGGTCTGAGAACTTCTTGAATTCTTCAAGAGAGAGCTTCTCAAGAGTCGTATTATTCTCGATGCAGTAATGTACGAGCTTACCTGAGATCTCATGAGTAGATCTGAAGGGGATACCCTTTCTTACAAGATAGTCAGCAAGGTCAGTTGCGTTAGTAAATCCGCCGAGAGCCGCTGCTTCCATCTTATCCTTACGGATAGTCATTGTCTTGATCATGCCTGTAAAGGGAGGAAGTACGCCCTTTATTGTCTCGATCACATCAAACATGGACTCCTGAACTTCCTGCATATCCTTATTATATGTAAGAGGAAGTCCCTTCATGATGACAAGGAGAGAGATGAGATCGCCGTATACGCGTCCTGTCTTACCTCTGGTAAGCTCTGCTACGTCAGGATTCTTCTTCTGAGGCATCATGGATGATCCTGTAGAATATGCATCATCAAGTTCGTAGAACTTAAATTCCTGTGAAGCGTAAAGGATGATCTCTTCAGACATACGTGAGAGGTGCATCATAAGGATAGAGATCGCAGATGCAAATTCGATAGCGAAGTCTCTGTCAGCTACACCGTCAAGCGAACAGTGAGTAACATCAGACATACCGAGTGCTTCTGCAACGGACTCACGATCGAGAGGATATGTAGTTCCGGCAAGGGCACCGGATCCCAAAGGAGAGATGTTTGCTCTCTGTGCAGCAGCTTCGATCCTGTCACGGTCACGAAGGAACATTTCGATATAAGCCGTAAGGTAGTGAGCGTAAGTGATAGGCTGAGCTCTCTGAAGGTGAGTGTAGCCAGGCATGTATGTTGTAAGATGCTCTTTTGCAATATCGACGATAGTATCGATCAGCTCATCGAGAAGATCTGTAACTTCGATAGCTTCGTCTACAAGGTAGAGTCGCTGATCGAGAGCGACCTGGTCATTACGGGAACGACCTGTATGAAGTCTCTTGCCGGCATCGCCGATGCGGGATGTAAGTTCTTCTTCTATAAACATATGGATATCTTCAGCATCCGAATCGAAAGTGAGCTTACCGCTCTCGATATCGGCCTTTATGGAGAGAAGACCTTCTCTAATGGCATCTGCATCCTCCTGAGAGATGATGCCCTGACGAGCCAGCATAGCCGAATGTGCTACAGATCCTTCGATATCCTGCGCATACATCTTGCAGTCGAAGGGAAGAGAGGAATTATAATCATTTACTGTCTTATCGGTAGCTTTCTCGAAGCGGCCTGCCCACATTTTCTTTGCCATATGTATTACTCCTTAGTATAGTCAGGATCTATCCTGATCATTTCTGTTAAAGCTTTATCTCTGTAATTTAAGTCCTCGCGGATCTTAAACCCTTGAGATTCCCAGAATGCATTCCCTTTGTCATTCTTCTTGAAGGCGACAAGGAATACTTTATTGATACCTTCAGCTTTAAGCGCATCGACGGCCAATTCAACGAGTTTCTTGCCTATACCGTATCTTCTCATATCGGGAGCGACACATGTATGCTGGATGATCCCGCGTCTTCCGTCATGCCCACATAATATTACACCAACGACCTTACCGTCACAAGTTGCAACAAAGCTTGTCGCAGGGTTCCTCTTCAGGTATTTACCGATGCCCTCAGGTGAGTCATCCTTGTCGTTAAGACCGTTGCCGCATAAGATCCAGAGAGAATATGACTCTTCGTAGTCAGCAATAGTCATCAGCCTGTAGTTGATATTCTTATTCACCATACTTGATCCACTTGTGCATTCCGCATCCGTAATATTCATTGGGACGCTTATCAAAACCGAACTTCTCGTAGAATCCTTCTTTGCCTTGAGCCGCCAGAAGACTTATCATTACTTTTCCTTCAGGGATAATGCTTTCTCTTATAACCGATAAGAGTTTTTCCATTATCTTAGTGCCGTAGCCTTTGCCCTGATATTCGGGAAGGACTATGACATCTGCTATATAGACTACATAACCGTTATCTTTTACAAGCCTTCCTAATGCAACAGGTCTTCCTTCTTCACGGATACAATATACATAAGAATTCGAAAGGCCGGCACGTGCTTCTTCTACGGGGATTGATGACCAGCATACGGCTTCTCTCATGGAGATATACTCTTCGGGAGTTATAACAGAAGGGCAATATATAAGCTCTTTACAGGTCCAATCTTTGCCCATACATGAATATACTTCGGTAATACCGGTGTCTTCAAAGCCTGCTTTAAGATAGCAATTAAGAGCAGAAGGGTTGTTATCAAATACTCCGATCGTAACTTTGGAGGCGTGCATATAAGACACGGCATAATCAAGAGCCATCTTTATCATCTTTTTGCCGAGCCCTTGACCGCGTCTTTTGTCGTCAACTATAACGTAGCCGAGACGAACGGTATCGATATCATCCTTATCGGGATATCTGATATTGAAGTGACCTATAAGTCCGGATGCATCGTATGCTACAAAATGAAATATATCGTCATTAAATGCCAGTTCTTCATACTGAGCTATAAGATCTTTTCCGGTAATAGGGTAGGACTCGAATCTGTCTGCGCACCAGTAGCGAAATATACTTTCGCTCTTTATCCAGGATATTATCGTATCCGCGTCGCATTTTTTAAAAGGACGAAGCCGCATATATAATCTCCTTCTTTATATAAAAGCGGCTGTCTCACATTTATGAGGCAGCCGCAGGATCATTCTACCGATCTTAGATGATATCAGAGAAGACCGTTTCTCTTCTTCATCTGAGCATTGACCTTCATGGGAAGACCGAAGCAGTTAATGAATCCGCCTGCCTCTGCCTGATCGTAAACATCATCTTCCTCGAAAGTAGCGATCTCTTCATCATAAAGAGAGAAGGGAGATGTTGTACCCGCAGGAGTGCAGTTACCCTTGTAAAGCTTCATCTTAACTTCACCTGTAACGACCTTCTGAGTGTCGTCAACGAAAGCGGAGATAGCTTCACGAAGAGGGTGGAACCACTGTCCGTAGTATACGAGCTCAGCGAATCTCTG
>CACZPC010000051.1 GCA_902782985.1 Oscillospiraceae bacterium | reverse complement strand
TGCGTTGCGCCGTTTTAAGCGTTCCTGCGCAAGATCGGGCGTTCTCGCTGAGGTTCGTAAGAGAGAGCACTATGAGAAGCCCTCTGTACGCCGTAAGAAGAAGTCTGAGGCAGCCAGAAAGCGCAAGCGCTGATCAGTCAATCGGATAATTCAAGGTCGGTCTTCCTTATCGGAGACCGACCTTTTTTATTTGTGCCGTATTTGATAGAATATACTCAAATAAATTTAGTGAGTTTTTGATATGTTATTGACAGCTAAGGCATGGCGAACGGCAGCGTCCTTTGATAAGGAGGACACTGATGTTCTCATTGATGCACTTTTAAGAGCACGGAATATAATCACAGAAGAGGATCGCCGTAAGTTCGTGATGGACGGCGACGGAGTCTGGTATGATCCCTTCCTTTTTAAGGACATGGATAAGGCGGTGGATCTTATATGCGATACCCTGGATAACAAGGGGAAGATCCTGGTGTACGGAGATTACGATTGTGACGGCGTAACGGCGACATCCATACTCGTACGTTATTTCAGAAGTCACGATGCCGATGTAAGTTATATCGTGCCTCACAGAGCCGAGCACGGATACGGTCTTACAGACAACATAATCGACAAGGTGCTTGAAGTATCTCCCGATCTTCTTATAACAGTTGACTGCGGTGTTACTAATATCGATACGATTGCTCAGATCAAGGCTGAGGGCATCAGCGTCATCGTATCCGATCACCATAACGTTAAGGAAGAGCTCCCCGAGGCCGACGCGGTCATCTGTGCCAAGAGGGAGGACAATACCTATCCCTTCCGAGAGTCATGCGGAGCAGGTGTCGCACTGAAGATAGTCGAAGCATTAGGCAGGGACGGAAGATATAAGGTCACCGGTAATGTCTGGAGGCAGGCCATAGAGCTTGCAGGACTTGCGACTATCGCCGATCTCGTATCGGTCACGGATGAGAACCGTACCATAGTCAAGAAGGCATTTAAGAGCATGAAGGATCCCGTTAATCCCGGAGTCCGCATAATGAACAAGCTCATACTTGATCCGGGGAAGAAGCTCGATGAGACTTTCCTGTCATTTAATTTCGTTCCCAGGATCAATGCAGCAGGAAGGTTGTATGATTCGTCTGATGCATTAAAGCTCTTCCTCGAAAATGATGAAGATACCGTCAGAGAGGCAGCTGAAGCCCTCGGAAGGCAGAATGAGGAGCGTAAGCAGATCGAGGCACAGGTCTTCACTGAGGCGGTAGCTCAGATCGAGGACCCTGCAAGACCGGAGAAGTGGCTTCTTACCAACACGACAGGTCCCATAGTCGTGTACGGCGGTAACTGGCATCAGGGTGTACTCGGAATAGTTGCAGGCAAGCTTGCCCAGTATTTCAGAAGATCGGCCATAGTATTCACGGACGATACGATAGATACGGGAAATGTCAAAGGATCGGGAAGAGCTTACGGTGAGTATGATCTTTTCGCCGCTCTGGAGGATATTTCCGATAAGTGTGTGAACTTCGGAGGTCATAAGAAGGCTGCCGGACTCGTGGTAGAAAAGAAGCGTCTGGCGGAATTCATGAATGCACTCGAAGAGAATGCGGTCTCCAAGAATAAGGCCGGTTCTGAAGAGGGCGGCTCTTCTGATGAGGAGGGCGTTGAGATCGACGCACAGATCCCCTTTGAGCAGGTGACATTCGAGACGCTTCAGAGGATCAATGTTTTAAAGCCTTTCGGTATCGGCAACAAGAAACCCGTATTTTCTACGACGGATCTTATTATCTCGGATATTGCTTCCATGAGTGACGGCGCACATATAAGACTGGAGCTTACGGACGGCAGATCGGGAGGTTCGGACAGGGCATTGTCTGCCGTCGGATTCAATATGGGGCAGTTCTATGATCTTTTGAAAGTCGGAGACCGTATCGATATCGCTTATACGATGAATGAATATACATACAGGGGCACGACTTCGCTGAGCCTCTATCTTGAGGACTTAAGGCCGGTCTTTAAGGATACGTTTATCTGGAAGAAGGCCGACATCGCCGAAGACCTGTACAGATCGGGGATGCCGCTGGAGCAGATAAGTAAGCTTGCCAAAGCTCCCGTCGATGAGGTGTTCATACCTTCAAAGAAGCACTATGCCGCATGTTATAAGGTCCTGGCTGATAAGTGCGGTACAGGCATCTCGACGGCGGATGTCACTTTACTTGCCAAGCTCATTACGGGGCTGTCGTCGACGGAGATCACTCCGTTCCAGCTGGAAAGATGTCTTGACGTATTCTCGGAGGCAGGTATCATGAAGCTTGGAAGACCTTGTTCGCTCCGTGTATGCTTCAGTCTCCTTCCCGGTGACGGTAAGGTGAGTCTCAAGTCTTCAGACACTTATATGAGGTTAAGCGCCGATGGATGATGAATTAAACAGATATGATTATCTTCTTGATGTGAACGATATCCCCGAGATACCGGATAACATCGAGGAAAAATTCAGAGAAGTCATCAATGCGTTTGAGACTTATGCTTCTCATGCCCATCTTCCGTCAGAGCAGCTCGAGGAAGAGAAGCAGCTTATAGAGAAGGCCTATCATTTCGCTTATAAGGCACATATAAATCAGAAGCGTAAGACGGGGGAAATGTATATCATCCACCCGATAGCTACTGCAGAGATCCTTGCAGAGCTCGAGGTCGATGCCGAATCCCTGGCGGCGGCTCTCCTTCATGATGTTATCGAGGATACGGAAGTTGATACCGAGATGCTCGAGCAGGTGTTCGGTTCTACTATCACGCTTCTTGTTGAGGGTGTTACAAAGCTCAATCAGATCGCATATGTAACCAAGGAGGAGGTTCAGGCCTCCAATGTTCGAAAGATGCTTGTTGCCATGACCAAGGACATACGAGTCATCCTCATCAAGCTCGCCGATCGTCTTCATAATATGAGAACGATGCAGTATCAGACGCCCGAAAAGCAGATCGAGAAGGCCAGGGAGACTCTTGATATCTACGTTCCTTTTGCTGAACGATTCGGAGTCTTTAAGATCAAATGGGAGCTCGAGGATCTGTGTCTTCGATTCCTTGATCATGACGGATATTACGAGCTTGTCGGACTGATATCGGCCAAGAGGTCCGAGAGAGAAGCTTTTATGGCTCAGGTCGTATCCGAGATCTCCGAGAAGCTCGAAGCTTACGGAATAAAACACTACGACGTTGACGGAAGACCCAAGCACTTCTACAGCATCTATAAGAAGATGCACGAGAAGGGCAAGGACCTGACTCAGATATATGATATGTTCGCCTGCAGGATAATCGTCGATTCGCTGACGGACTGCTATGCGGCCCTCGGTATAGTTCACGAGATGTACGTACCGCTCCCGGGAAGGTTTAAGGATTATATCGGTAATCCCAAGGAGAACGGCTACCAGTCCATCCATACGACGGTAAAACGCCCCGGTGGCAAGTCTTTTGATGAGACGACCTTCGAGGTGCAGATCAGGACATACAGCATGCACAGGGATGCCGAATACGGTATCGCCGCACACTGGCATTATAAGGAAGCAGGTAATTCCAAGTCCTTCAAGGAGGATATCTATGATCAGAGGATCACATGGGTAAGACAGTTTCTGGAAGCTCAGAAAGACTCCGACGATCCCCATGATTTCCTGGATCTTCTTAAGACCAATATCGCTCCGGGCGAAGTATTCGTATTTACGCCTAAGGGCAAGGTCATAAGACTCCCCGAGGGATCATGTCCCATCGATTTTGCCTATAATATCCACAGCGGCATCGGCAACCATATGCACGGTGCCAAGGTCAACGGCAGGATCGTTCCTCTTTCGTACGAGCTTAAGACGGGTGATGTAGTTGAGATCCTTTCATCCGAGAAGATAAAGGGACCTTCAAGAGACTGGGCTAAGATGGTAAAGACGGCTTCCGCCAGATCCAAGATCAATGCCTGGTTCAAAAAAGAGACGAGAGCCGAGAATATCGAAGACGGAAGGGAGAAACTCGAACGAGAGATCGAGAGGAGCGGATTTAAGTGCTCTGATCTTCTTAATCCCGACAGGCTTCGTATAATCCTTCCCAAGTATACGTTCAATAATGCGGATGATATGTATGCCGCCATAGGATACGGTGCACTTACCGCCGGCAAGGTATTCGGAAGGCTTCGCGATGAATATATCAAATCGCTTACCGAGGAAGAGAGACTTGAGCTCGGCTACAGGACGACATCCGACGGACAGGTCGTATATTACAGCCCGAGCGAGCTTCCCGATGACATCGGCAAGGGAGATCAGATAAAGACTCCCAAGGCGGCTCCGGCTCAACCTCAGGCACAGCCGCCCAAACCATCGAGATATTCAGGTAAGGCAGAGAATTCGATCATAATCGAGGGGCTTGATAATGTGGCAGTCCATCTGGCCAGATGCTGCCATCCTGCCCCCGGTGACGATATCGTAGGTTATGTTACGCAGAACGGCGGAGTAGGTATCCACAGGAAGAACTGCTCCAATATCCAGAATATCCTTAAATATGCCGACAGATCACAGAAGGATACCGAACGTAAGGAGAGACTTGTGGATGCAAGCTGGGATTCCTCCAGAAGAGAAGGCATATTCGAGATACAGATCGGCATAACCGCGACGGACAGGAATTATCTTCTTATCGATATACTGAGCGGCCTTCGTGAGGAGCACGTCAATGTCGAGAAGGTAAATACCCATGTCAGCTCCGATTTTATAGCAGAGATCAACATCACCATGACGATCAGGAGCCTGGAGCAGTATGATCGCGTGGTGGGAAGGATAAAGAGCGTTAAGGACGTAATAGACGTCGTAAGACTCTGATATCAGTATCTGGGATCTATATGAGAGACGGTCGTGATTATCATCGGTCGTCTCTTTGTTTTTTCATAGAGCATCGAGCGAAGCGCATCGCGGAACTGTCTGGTGGCTACTTCCGCATCGATATATTCGTGCTTCCTGCTGCCCTGAGACAGAAGAGACATTGCTCTTGCTCCGATATCCCTGTGTATGCTCTCCTTCTCATCGTCGAAAACGAATCCGATGGAGTTGACGGCGGGTACGCAGGCCAGTTCACCTGTCTTGTCGTCTACGGTGATGCCGATGCTGATACAGCCGTCTTCACTGAGGTGTCTTCTTTCGGTAAGTACGTGGTCATCGGGATCGCTTACTCCGGATCCGTCGATAAGCACTGCCTGGGCAGGCACATGATCCGTAACCTCCGCATGATCGGCATTGATACTGAGCACATCGCCGTTGTTCAGGATAAAGATGTTTTCCTGAGGCATGCCGAGCTCGTGAGCCAGCTGTGCATGTTTATAGAGCATTCTGTATTCGCCGTGGACCGGTACGAAATACTTGGGCTTAACAAGAGTATGCAGCAGCTTTATCTCATTGATATATGCATGACCTGATACATGTACGTCAGCAAGAGATTCATATATGACCTGAGCTCCGCGCTTGAAGAGCTCGTTGATGACTCTGTAGATCGGCTTCTCGTTGCCCGGGATCGGGTGAGCCGATATGATGACGGTATCGCCCTTCTGTATCTCGACTGCCTTATGTGAAGCATATGCCATCCTGGACAGTGCACTCATGGGCTCAGCCTGAGATCCGGTTGTAAGGATGACGAGCTCATTATCCTTATACTGATCGATATCCGAGATGTCGATCAGCGTATCCGGCTTCATATCTATATAGCCGAGGGAATTGGCGACCTTAAAGACCGTGATCATGCTCCTTCCCGAAAGGCATACGTGGCGTCCGTACTTCTCGGCAGCCGTGAAGATCTGCTGCATCCTGTGTACATGGCTTGAGAAGGTAGCTACGATTATCCTTCCTTCGGCATTCTTGAATATCCTCTCGAAAGACTCTCCGACCTGCATTTCTGAAGGTGAAGAGCCGTTGATCTCGATGTTGGTACTCTCACAAAGGAAGAGCAGGACGCCGCTCTTGCCATACTCGCCGAATCTCTGGAGATCGATGGTCTTACCGTTGATGGGCGTATAGTCGATCTTGAAATCACCCGAATGGATGACTGTGCCGACAGGCGTATTTATTGCAAGGGCATAGCTGTCTGCGATGCTGTGATTAACGCGGATGAATTCCACTTTAAAGTTCTTGCCGAGCTCGACGATATCTCCGTTCCTGAAAGCTCTGATGTCGATGCCCTGAAGGCCGACGCCTTTGTCCTGGAGCTTGTAGCGTACAAGTTCGGTAGTGAGCTTGCCGCCGTATACGGGACATTTGAATTCACGAAGGAAATAGGGAAGTGAGCCGATATGATCCTCGTGACCGTGAGTCAGAAGGATGCCCCTGAGCTTGGAGATGTTATTTCGGATATATGTATAATCCTGGATAACGCAGTCTACGCCGGGCATGTTTTCCTCGGCGAAAGCCATTCCGACATCGACTATGATGATATCCTCGCCATATTCGAATGCGGTCATATTCTTGCCGATCTCGCATAATCCTCCGAGAGGGATGACCTTGAGTGCTTTCTTTGATTTTTTCATGTATATACCGTTCTTTCGTTAAGATATTTCAGATCATGCAGCCGATACATTTCGAGATGTCGTGGAAAAAGAAGAGACATCATCGACATAGATATCGATATGATTTCCGACTACACCGGGACCGCAGTCTTCGACAGTATAATAACCGTCGCCTCCGAGCGGATCGTTCTCGACGTAGATCGTTGTTCCGGGCGGGTAGATGCTCCAGTCTGCCGCACATGTCCTGCCCTGAGTACATGTAGTACCGGTGGCAGTAGTAGTACTGTAGGATCCGTCTCCGAGAGGCTGAGGTCCGTAGAATGTGATAGTACAACTGCTGCTGCCGCCGGATTGAGTCTCGGGCGGCGGTGTATATGCTTCTGTCTGCTGGGCCGTAGTAGTCGCCGCAGCAGTAGCTTCCGTCTGAGGGACCGTCGACGGCGATACGGGCGGAGTGCTCGTGGTAAGACCGCTGGCAACGTAATTGCCGTTATATGTTCTGTACCATCCGTTGTCAGTTACGGCAACGACATCTATGGCGTCTCCGGCGCTCAGTGTCCTTACAAGATCGTATTCGGTCCCGGGACCTGTCCTGAGGTTTACTTCTTCGGCAGCATATACTGTCATATAAAGCTCGGATTCTCCGATCTGCGCAGTCGTTGTTGCCTCAGTCTGGGCCTGCGTAGCTTCTGTTGTCTCTGAAGTCTCATCTGTCTCAGAGGTCTCATCCGTCACGGTAGTCTCGTAAGGTTCTTTGGTCTCAGTGGTCCTCAGGGTGGTCTCCTCGGAAAGATCGCCGGTGCTCTCGGTCTGATCGGCAGGATCATCCGCTGATGTGGCGATGGCCGCAAGACGCAGAGCTTCCTGCGTTCTTCTCTGCTTATCAGCTTCGGCCTGCGCATC
>CACZPC010000050.1 GCA_902782985.1 Oscillospiraceae bacterium | reverse complement strand
GATAACTGATCAGTCTTCCTTGTCGAAAGTCCTCTCGCTGATGATGAATCTGGGACGGGCTTTGGTCTCAAGGTAGATCTTACCGATATATTCACCGATAACACCGAGGCTTATAAGCTGCACACCGCTTAAGAAACAGATGATCGAGCTTGTGCTGGCCCAGCCTTCTACTGTATTACCGAGAAAGTATCCGATAACCGAGTAGATGATCATGATGAAGCTCAAAAGTGATACAATGACTCCGAAGCCGGTGATCATCCTGATAGGCTTGATCGACAGGCTTGTGATCCCGTCAAATGCAAGAGCGAGCATCTTTTTTAACGGATAGTGGCTCTCTCCGGCGATTCTTTCGTGACGCTCATAGAATACGGAAGTGCTCTTGAAACCGACGAGAGGAAACATTCCTCTGAGGAAGATATTTACCTCCTTGAAGTTAGCAAATTCATTGAGCACCTTGGATGATACGAGCCTGTAGTCGGCATGATTGAATACGACTTCGGCACCCATGGCATTTAAGAGCTTATAGAATGATTCGGCCGTAAATCTCTTCATGAAAGTATCCGTCTCACGCTTGCTGCGCACGCCGTATACTACCTCACAACCGTTATGATATTCCTTTACCATCTGAGTCATGGCCTTGATATCGTCCTGGCCGTCGCAGTCGATGGAGATCGTGATATCCGCCAGTTCCTTAGCTTCCATGAGACCGCCTAGAAGAGCATTCTGATGTCCTCTGTTACGGCTCAGGCAGACGCCTGTATATGCTTCATTCTGCTTGGAAAGATCCTTTATTATCTCCCAAGTCTTATCCTTGCTGCCGTCATTCACGAACATAATCTTACTGTCCGGCGAGATCAGGTTATCATTCTTAAGAGATTCGAGTTCTTCGAGAAACTCGGGGGCCGTGATAGGCAGGACTTCTTCTTCGTTGTAACAAGGGATGACTATATAAAGCTTGGGAAGCATATCGATTCTCCTGGGGTAATTTGTAACTCTTAGCATTTTAGCAAAAATAAACCCGGTTTGCTATATATCTAAAATCATTATGCTATAATTGATACTGAATAAATATACGGAGGAGCGCTTCATGGCCACTTTGACACGACTGGCAAGCACATTGACAGCAAAATACTTCCCATCACAGACTTTAACAGATGCATTTTATATAGACGGACGTTTATTCGGAAAGCGCGAAGCAAGACAGGCGGACATCACGATCGACAAAGAGGAAAGAGGTTTCTTCTTCTCGGTATTTGCCCACCCAACTATTCCCGAATATGAGATCGGTACGCTTCCCCCTTACGAGCCGCTGCTCAGGGGGACTTGTAATGATGTAAAGTTCGGCCGCAAGGAGATCGACGGCATGATCGAAGGTTTCCTGTCTACTGCCGTGGATATCACGGGCAAGATGAGGCTTCAGGACGGTGATGACAGAGCCCCATATTTCTCCGGCGTTATCGTAAGGGATGCCGAGGCTTTCGCCGTCACTATCGGAAGCGGACTCGCTTTTCTTTACAGAGACGATACCCTCTTTCCCCTGACTGATGCAGGCATCCCCATGGAGCCGATAGACAGCAACGGCAACAGGGTAGGAGATTTCATGTATTACTGTTCGTCCAAGACCGCGAATGCCCTCTGGTCGAATTTCTTCACATTATCACCTGACGACTGCATTATCCTCTGTAATAAGGAGATCTACGATGCACTCGGACAGCGCGAAATGCTCAGGATCCTTGCGGAGGCTGAGGACCAGTGTGATGCCGCAGGAGTGATCATCACTCAGGCATCAGCAAGAATGCCCAATGTCCCCATGCAGTTTTCTATCTCTTTTGTCGAAAGCGTTACCAACGAGGACAAGAAGGGGCTGTTCGGATTCAGAAAGAAGAATAAGGAAGAGGATCAGTCCGACATGAGCATCGAGTCGACGACTGAAGGCGGTGTAGTAGGTGCCGCTTCGGCTGCAATTGCCGATGCGGGATTCACAAGCGGACTTAAGACTGCCGAAGCAGGAGCCGCTGCAGCTGCTGCCGGTGCTGCGATAATGTTCGGTGACAAGAGTCCTTCCCCCGTAGCTCCGGCCGAGAATCAGGTCGCTTCTGCGGACAAGGGCATCGAATTGGAGAGTACTAAGGATGATAAGAAGGATTCTCCCTTGGAATTCCTCGATACTTCTGTAGCTGAAGAGCCCGCAGTTGAAGTCTCCGCCGAAGAGATGATGAAGAATCTGTTTGCCGAGACTGCCAAGAAGGAGCCCGAAGCACCTTCCGAGCCTGTAGTAGAGGAATCTCCTTTTGTATCCGGCGGATTTAATCCTTTTGACGCGGCTCCTGTCGCTGAGACAGCTGACCAAGTCGTATCCGAGACTCCCGTTATCCTCGAGGAAGACGATAATTCCAAGACAAAGCCCATCGAAAAGCTTGATGCGGATTTCTTCAAGTCTTTTGAAAATACTCAAAAGAATAGTACAATTAAATCGGAAGATATTATTGAGGCTGCTCTTAAGGAGCTTAAAGAAGGCAACGAGGTGAAGTCAGAAGTGGAAGAAAATAACACAACACCCGCAGCCGGTTCCGATGAGATCGTATTTTCTCAGGGAAGCGAAGAGATTAAGTTTGATATCGGAGATTCGGATAATAAGGCATCCGCAACATTCGATCCTTACAGTGTAGGTGACAGCACGGAAATGCAGAATGCGGTTCCGCTTGTATTCGGTGACGACGAGACTTCTGCGCCAACTCCCGTAGCAGAAGAGAATGATGATAAGGATCCCGTAAGTGAGATCCCCGTTCCTGATTTTGAGATCCCTTCCGAGAAGCCCGAGCTTCAGGAGAAGGATAAGCTTTCGGTTGATTTCCCCGAGATCACGAAGGAAGAACCTGAAGTCAAGGAAGAAAAAGCTGAAGAGCAGGCATCGGAGGATAAGTTCGAGCTTCCTTTCGAGAATCATGTTGATACTTTCTCGGATGAGCCCAAAGAGACGGAGAAGGCATCGGATATCCCCGATATGCCCATGTTCGACGCCAATACATTTGATACTCCCGTTAATGCGGTAAGCTCCGAGGAGCCGATCAATACAGTTGATAATGATGTTTATTCCTACGGTCAGTATGTAGAGAATGAGAATATGGCCGCTCCCGAGCCTATGGCTCAGCAGCAATATACCGAGCCTGAGCCTGCTCCTTACCAGTCATTCGGCAATGAGGGGCAGCAGTACGAATCCTACGATAACGGATACCAGTATCAGCCCGGTCAGTATCAGGCATACGAAGATCCCAATGCCGCATATGCTCAGGATCAGTATGCTCAGCCTGAGCAGCAGACTCAGAGCAGTGCCGATAATGACTGGATCAATGCGATACTCGGTATTGATGAGAATGAGTCTTATGCAAGTGATATGCAGCCCGAGAGCAGTGCAGCAGCTCCTGCTCCCGGCGCAGCTGTCGGCGGAGCAACTTCTGCAGCTCCGACAATGGCAAGAACTGCCCCTTCAGCTCAGAGCCGTCCTCAGCCCGGTACAAGACCCGGCGGATCAGGACCTGCCAAGAGACCTGCAACTGCTTCATCCGGAGCAGGCGGTGGCGGAAGAGGTCCCGTCAGGAAGTTCCCGAAGCTTAATCGTAACGGATATATGTTCCTGGCATTTGTTGTCATTTGCCTTATTCTCTTTATTGTCCTTATATCCGCTATCGTAAAATCCTGCGGAAAGGAGCCTGCCGGTAAGGAGACTGAGCCCAGTGATGTTGAGGTAACGACAGAGTCCGTTGAGGAGACGACGACAGCGCCTGCAGAGACTACTGCTGCAGATCCTTCGGCTCCAATAGCTTACTTCGAGTTCTCGGATAGTATCGGTTTCAGAACATGGTGGGATGTATTTAATCAGGTATATTGCACTATGGATCCCAGTGTTTCTCTGCCCGAGAATGAATCTGATCCCAGGATCGCTACCATCATCCAGTATAACGGACTTGATGCTTCTTATGTTCCGAGCAGCGGAGATCAGATCCTTCTTCCTCCTCTCGGAGTAATCGACGGTTCGATACCCATAACTTGGCATCCCGCAGGAAGCAATGCTGATGAAGCTCCTGCCGAGACCACAGCCGAGGAGACGGCAGCTGACGAGACTGTTGCCGATAACGGCGGAGCGGATGCCTGAGATTATCAACGAACGATAAATCGATTTTGAATAGAGACGCTGTATATCATCAGCGTCTCTTTCAGTAAAGAGGGAAATCAAATGTCTGATATGTATTATCATTTTCAGAATCGTGAAGGTTGGATGAATGATCCTAACGGACTGGTCTTCTTCAAAGGGAGATATCATGCTTTCTTCCAGCATTATCCATTTGCGCCCAGATGGGGACAGATGCATTGGGGGCATACGGTAAGTGATGATCTGATCCATTGGGAAGAGCAGCCTGTCGCACTATATCCTGATAGAGAATATGAGAATTCGGGAGGATGCTTCTCGGGCTCTGCAATAGTAAAAGACGGAAGGCTGTATCTTTTCTATACATCGGTATCCGAAGAACTCGGTCAGACTCAATCCATGGCATGGTCCGATGACGGTATTAAATTCACAAAATATGAGGGTAATCCGATCATAAGAAAGTCTCCTCTTGGAGACAATAAGGACTTCAGAGATCCCAAGGTGTTCGAATATGACGGCGGTTACAGGATGATCGTCGGTGCCGGTAAGGATAATATCGCCAAGATACTGCTTTTTGCATCCGATGATCTTATCGATTGGGAGTATAAGGGAGAGATCCTGTCAGACAGGAAGTTCGGATCCTGCATCGAGTGTCCTGATCTCTTCCGGATAGAGGATAAGTATATACTGATGTTTTCATCAATGGTCTCACTGCCGCACAGGGTATGCTTTGCCCTAGGCGATTTTGACGGCGAGCGATTCATTTTCGATAATGAAGAAGAGCCGATCTTTGCTATTGAGACAGGCCCTGATTTCTATGCTCCTCAGACATTCGAGGATCCGGAAGGCAGACGGATACTTATCGCGTGGATGTATAACTGGAACAGGAGAGCCGGCTCCGGTCAGAAACATGTTGGTGCTTTTACCGTTCCCAGGCAGTTGGAACTTGATCTAAATGACGAGCTTATAATGTTTCCTGTCGAAGAGGCATGTCCTCTGCTCAAGAAAGAGAGCAGGTTCGTTTCTTATGACCGGGGGAGGCTTAAGGTCATATTCGAAGGCAGGACAGTACTTGACAGACCATATGCGGAGGAACCGCAGGTGATGGTGCTGGAGGATGTGGGAGTCGTGGAACTCTTTATCAACGGCGGCAAAGAAAATATAACTACATATATATGCTGATATGAATGGACAGATCATTTACGATGACGACCTGATCACTATATACGAAAAGCTCCCCGGCGAGGACAGCGAAAGGCTGGACGGGAGCCCCGTAGGCCGACTGGATAAACCCGTCGGCGGGCTTATGTTGCTTGCGAAGGATCCGCGATATGTCAGGCTTTTAAGCGAAAGTTACGAAAAGCAATATCTGGCGGCAGTATCGGGCGGATTTGAAGGCGAGGGAATAAAGGGAAGTATGAATGATCTCCTGCTTCATGACAGGCGGAAGAATAAGAGCTTTCCTGTAAAGCGAAAGCGGAGCGGCGTAAGAGAGGCAGAGCTCATATATGAACAGATCTGCCGTGATAACGATAAAGATATTTCGCTACAGACGGTAATGCCGCTCACGGGGAGGACTCATCAGATAAGAGTTCAGTTCGCATCCCGCCGCCATCCCCTCTTCGGAGACGGCAAATACGGAAGCAGGCACAAAGGCCCGATAGGTCTTTATGCCTGCAGATTATCGTTTATACATCCGAAGACCGGTGAGGTCATGGTATTTAAGCATCGCCCCCCGAATGCCGAACCGTGGTCGATATTTGAGGATGATGTGATCACAAGAGCTATCGATCTATCCTTACGACAATAAGATCCCCGGATGAGAATTCGACAGTTCCGAGAGCTGATATAACATCAGTATTATCAGTATGGAATCTGTTTCTTTCCATATCTCCTATAATGACATATTCCACGCCGTATTTATCGAGCACGGATCGTACGACATTAGGGTCGGGATCCGTATAAACGGTAGCAATATCATAATACCTGGGTGTCAGGTAAAGATCCCATACGTCATATTCGGGATCCGATACCAGAAGATCGGTCTCGGGATCTACGATACCGTGGAATCTCCAGAGCCATTCATGAGTCTGCCAGCCGCATACGGTCTGAAGCCCCGTATAAGCTGATACGATATTGTAGTCGGTATAGCTTTCGCCATATGACTCGAGGATGATATGAGGTCCCGGTACACTTGTATTGAACCAGTTTACAGCATCCATATATTCGCTGAGATTACCGGATTCGACCGTGCCGGTATTCTGGCTCGAGTAATTGACCGTATATGCTGTACCGTCCAGTGTCTTAAAGTTATTGCGGCTTAAGTCTCCGCACCTCTGCTTCAAAGCAGTAAGCGTATAATGAGCCGGGATAAAGAGAAGGAAGCAGAAGAATATCGATATGAAGAAGGATACCGTACTGTATTTCCCGTTCTTGCCCACGATCCAGAAAAGTCTTATCACGGAGTAGATCATGGCTACAGATAAGATGATGAATCCGGCATAGGTGAACTTGAACATCGTATTGGCACGCAGATAACCGCCGGTGTAGATATCCCTTACGTAGAATATCTCGGGAGCTATGAGCATGATAAGACCTGTGACGATCATGCCGCATACGAAGATATCTGTTGCATTTCTGTTCATGAGGAAACGTCTTACGGGATTGGGATCATATGAAGCGATCCTGTCGGCGCCTACTACTTTATCCTGAGTCTTTCCGGCACTGTATTTATAATTCTTGAATATGACGGTAAACACGAAGAATGTCACTGTTATCACTACATGTGTACCCCAGAGAATAAACAGCTGGAAGGGGGAAGAATGATTGACACACTTGGCAATGCTGTTCGAGATCATATCAAAATTCAGATTGAAGGGCAGTGCAACGATATGAGATACGGTAAAAAGGAAGCTCATTCCCGTAGATGTCCTGGAGAGAGCACTCGGGAAGTGGATCATGATAAACCCGGCAAGAACAAGGATGACCGCCTGAAGTGCAATGTGGATAACGGGCCTGTCACCGCACTTAAGATAGATGATAAGCGTTCCGGCCATTACCGCAACAAAAGATACGATACCCATGATATTGGCGAAATGCTCCGATCTTAAAGTCGAAGCGACGATGAGAGCCATCGAACAGAAGATGAAGTAGATCAGGAAATCCCAGTAATTCGTCATCTGGGCACATCCCAGAAGAAGTGCACAGATGATGATCTCAGGGGTGATAACCGAAGCTATCATATGCTTGATATAGGAGATGCGCATATCTTCCTTAACTTCAGTAAATACGGAAAAGTCGCTCTTGGGGAGACGCTCTGCAAGAGGAAGCGAAGATGATCTTGATACGAAAGCTATACATATGGCCATTATCAGCAGCACTATCATCGTGGATACGACATGAGCATGCAGATCACCGATGAGATATGAATAGAAGGGGAACTCCTCGATCGTTCTGTCGGCTCCGTTGGGAATGCCTTCGATAAGAGCGGAATCGGGATTATAACCGATATATCTCGTACTGTCGGGATAGAAGAAACCGTCGGTCCTCCCGACATCTATTCCGAAAGACCGGAATCTTTTCCATGACTTCAGAAGATCGTTTCCTATACTGTTCTCGTCATAGAACCAGGAATGGGAATTACCGAAGAGCATGACTGCACAGCCTGTGAGCAATCCCGAGATCTGCTCGCCGTACTTTATGCACTTCATACCGTTCTTTCTTGCTGTTTCGATCAGATAACAACCGATCGAATAGCTCATGGCGAAAGGGATCGCTATGGATGAGCACATTGCCACATTATATCCTATCGAAGGCCTGATGCCCGAAACCTTTATGATCAGGGCGTACATAAACTGACCGAAGTAATAGTAATTGATGCTGTATCCCGAAAGCCACATATCACCGGCGGGGAGTGAGGGATTACGGAGCATGGACATGATAAATCCGTAGTCCATGAACTTTTCCTGACCGTTGATATCGGGCAGGATACCCTTGAAATAACAAAGATAGACAAAGACTATCGCGAATACCGTCTCTTCGCACACGATCCGCTCGATGGTCCCGTCCGCGGAGATGCGCTTGACCATCGCTCCGGTAAAAGGCTTCGGTATATAGCAAGCCGCTGCAAGCAGGGCGGCTGCGATTATGACGAATACTACATTGAATCTGAATATCCTGCAGTATGTAAGCGTCCATACGATGAGAGAGACTCCGGAGATGCCGATCACCTTGCCGAGAAAGAAGCCTCCGCTTCCCGAATCCTTGAAGATGTAGCATGCCAGCGGATATGTTATCAGTCCGAAAAGATCAAGGATCAGGCTCCATCTCAGGAGAATAAGGGCATTGGCTGTTCCCATGAGATATGCGCCGAGTATCATGATCAGAGCGACGGGCACCAGGAACAGTAAAGCTTTAAGATAACTGTTCGCAGATACATTCTGTTTTCTTGTTGAACTCATATTATCATCCCTTCGGCTATCGGGGTCACGACGGAAGCGTTATCTTCGGCGTGTTCCTCGGAAGCCGTTTTAATTATCTGTCTGCAGATATCGCCTGCGAGGGCGACTATGGCATCCATCCTGTTCTCGGGTGTCTCAGCAGTAGCATACTTGGTGAGACCGGAAGCGCAGATGTACATATTCTCTGCGGGAGTGAAGAGCGGCTGATCGGGGTACCTTTCGGATACCGAATACCTGTTCTTTGTAAGACGCCAGGACTTGATATCGGATTTCTTTATGACCGGATACATCTTGTGGAAAGCGGAAAAATACTTATCCATGATCTCTTCGTCGGATGCTACCCAAAGCGAATCCGATATAGAACACGTTCCGACAAGATATACTATGTTGCCGCCGTATGATCTGATGCCGAACACGTTCGAGTGATTGACGATCCTGTTAAAGGGGGTCGTCGAATCAAGACGCTGGAAGTACACCTCCGACGGACATCTCTTAAGGACCATCATGATGCTTATGCTGGCCTTATAGGAAATATTCATGAGCTGATCCCTGAAATTGATGGGGATCGGCAGACCGTGGCTGCAGTTGACGAATGATCTGCATGAACCCGTAAAGATCACGTAGTCACTCTTGATAACAAGACTTCCGGAATCGTTAAGAACGCAGGAAGTTGCATATTTAAAGCCGCTGCCGTCCGTGCATTCCGCGATCTCGGATACGGTGGTGGAATAGGAGATCCTGCCGCCGTTATCGGTGATATCCTGTATAAGACTGTTGATAAGGCTCGCGAAGCCGCCGGTAAAGTATCCGACCTTCCTTCTTGAGGCCCTGCCGTACCATAAAGAATCGAACCATTCGACATTCAGGCCTTCTTCCTTGGCAAGAGACAGCAGTGCCTTGTCGGTCTTTCTTAAGTGGTGCGGTAAAAGTTCGAGATATTCCTTTCCTATACGGCTCGAAGCCAGAAGTCCGCCTGCGTAAGTAAGCTCTTCGACGATCTGAACGTCGAATCCCGCTTTGGACAGACGCATTCCGCAGACGAGTCCCGACAGTCCGGCACCTACGATAAGAACG
The DNA here is from genome assembly GCA_902782985.1 of Oscillospiraceae bacterium. Classification (GTDB taxonomy): domain Bacteria; phylum Bacillota; class Clostridia; order Saccharofermentanales; family Saccharofermentanaceae; genus Saccharofermentans. Next base: position 102 of record CACZPC010000050.1, on the reverse strand, counting down.
GTCTTTCTGTCGCTCATCGATCTATCCTCTTGGCCTCAAAATAGAATCTCTTCTCGAAAGCCTCTCCCATGGAGAATGTCTTTCGCGGGAAAACGCCTTCTG
>CACZPC010000049.1 GCA_902782985.1 Oscillospiraceae bacterium | reverse complement strand
AGCAGCAGCTCCGTGAAGTTCACATCAAGGTAAGACAGTAATAATGAAGGTATACTTCTATACGCTCGGGTGCCGCGTCAATCAGTATGAGACTGATGCGGCGCGCGAGCTGTTTATTAAGGCGGGATTCGAGATAGCGGATTCTGCCGAAGATGCGGATGTATGTGTTGTTAATACATGCACCGTAACAGGTGAGGCTGACCGTAAATCACGTCAGCAGCTTCGCCGTATGGCAAGGATCAATCCCGATACCATAGTCGTGGCCATGGGATGTATGACGGAGATGGCGGAAGCCGTTATAGATGCGGATGTCGTCTGCGGCACCAAAGATAAGACTTCAGTTGTTGAGAAGACACTCGAGTATATCTCACGCAGGTCACAGGGAGAGTGCCTTTCGAGAGGTGTTATGCACCACCGTCCCGAAGTGACGAAGAAAGATGTTTATCACGAATTCGGTACTGTCTTATCTCCTGAAGGCACAAGGGCTTTTATCAAGGTAGAAGACGGCTGTAATAAGTTCTGCACATATTGCATTATCCCTTTCGCGAGGGGAAGAGTAGCAAGCAGAGATGAAGATGCGGTGCTTAAAGAAGCTGAAGATCTGGCCTTAAGAGGTTATAGCGAAGTTATCGTATCGGGAATCCACGTCTGTTCATACGGTAAGGACAGGGGAGAGGACAGCCTGGCACTTGTTCGTCTTCTTAAGAAGATAAATTCGATAGAAGGTATCTCCAGGATAAGACTTGGTTCATTGGAGCCGATGTCACTTACGGACGGATTTATAGAGGGATTATCCGAGGTTACTAAGCTCTGTCCTCATTTTCATCTCTCTCTGCAGAGCGGGTGTGACAAGATCTTAAGGAAGATGAACCGCGACTATACTTCGGAAGAATATCTTAAGCGTGTCAGAAAGCTTCGTGATATCTACCCGTCGATGTCTCTTACTACGGATATAATCTGCGGATTCCCGGAGGAGACGGAAGAGGATTTTCTTCAGACTGTGGAATTCGTAAAGACAGCAGCTTTTTCCAAGGTTCACGTATTTCCCTATTCGGAGAGAAATGGAACGGTTGCAGCCCGGATGCCTCAAGTTCCTATGCATGTTCGAAAGGACAGAGCATCGCGTCTTATAAGCGTATCAGACGTGCTCGAGCATGAATTCGCTTCCGGTAAGGTTGGCATGAACACTCAGGTACTAATAGAGACCTTTAAGGACGGTTACGCAGAAGGTTATACCCCCGAGTATATAAGGGCAAAGATAAGAACAGAAGACGGATCTCTTAAGGGTAAGACAGTAACCGTAAGAGCCGTAAGCTCAGTAGAAAATTCGATAATTTGTGAGTTTCCGGAGAGCAACTGATATAAAACAGTCGTATAATACCGTTAAATAAGTTTCAGGAGGATACAGATATGCAGTTTGAAGATCTTCGCAAAGACATGATCAAGGCGATGAAAGATAAGGATAAGTTCAGGAAGGACAGTATCTCTCTTCTTGTTGCCGCAGCAAAGAAAGATGCGATCGATAAGGGTCTCAGGGATGATATCCCCGAAGAGATCGTAAATGCCGCTATCGCAAGAGAGACAAAGATGGCCAAGGAGCAGGTGGACAGTTGCCCCAAGGAAAGAGAAGACCTGAAGGCAGAATATGAAGCCCGTTACAATATCTTCAAGGAATACATGCCCGAGATGATGTCAGCTGAGGCAATAGAATCTTTTATCAAGGAGAAGTTTGCCGATATCCTTGCAAACGGCAACAAGGGCCAGCTAATGAAGAGCGTTATGCCTGAACTTAAGGGCAAGGCAGACGGTAAGCTTATCAATGAGGTAGTTGCAAAGCTAATAGGCTGAGATCATAAAGAAGCGGATCTCAGAGCGATCTTATTATGATCTCTCCGGGATTTTTGACGATAAAGTATTCGGAGGATAATTCAATTATCTGTTTCTTTGGTCAAAGTTTATCAATTCTTAACGTTTTTTGTTATTTGTAGTGGTAGAATGATATTGTAATAAATCGCAGGGGGTGGATAAATGAACTCCGAGACAACAAGATTCAGTTTTACGACAGATAAGTCGGATAATGTCCGTGAGCTTATGACATACGTCCTTAATGCGCTTAAGGAAAAGGGATACAATCCAATCAATCAATTGGTCGGTTACTTTATTTCCGGTGATCCGACCTACATTACGAGCTACAAGGGAGCAAGAGGTGTCATCAAGAGGATAGACAGAGATGAACTTCTTGAGGTTATTATCTCCGAATATTGCTCCAAGCTCTGATCTGATCGGGAAGTATTGAGTTTGCTGATACGGCGACCGCAATTGAGACGGTTGCCGTTTTTTTATGCCCGCGGAAGAGAAATATTGTATAATATCCTTGATACTTTGGATAGGAGGGTAGATAAATGGGTATT
>CACZPC010000048.1 GCA_902782985.1 Oscillospiraceae bacterium | reverse complement strand
GTGATATCGGAGCCGTCGACCTGTATCCCGACATTGCCGTTAAATCCCCATGAATTCGCACCGTCGGCAGATACCGTTGCCGTTACCTGTCTTCCGTCGATCTGATATGAATCAAAACCCCATCCGCTCGCCGAAGTTACCGGACCGTTAAACTCTACTACAACCGTGATGGTCTGATAACCGCTGCAACCGGACAGATTGAGCGTTATCTGTCCTCCCGAACCCCATGTGTTTACGTTCTCCACATCAGCTTCGGCTTCAGCTCTTACGATATGAACTCCTCCGGGAACGGCAATGGCTGCCACGGAGAAAACCATGGCAGCCATAAGTAATGCACTTGCGATCCTTCTAAGGTCCTTCATGTATACGGAACCTCCGAAAATATTACTTCTTAAATCTTGAATCGATAACACGTACCATCTTGCCTTCGGATCTGGGCAGAGATCTGGGCTCAACGAGCTGGACCTTGGCGTGAATACCCGTGATGGATGCGATATCTCCCTCGATGGACTTTGTAAGCTTTTCGAGGCCCTTCATCGTATCGGGGAATGTCGTGGGATTGAGCTCGATCTTAACAGTAATAACATCGAGATTGTTGATACGATCAACATAGATCATGTAATGAGGAAGGACTTCCTTATACTTCATGACTGCAGCCTCGATCTGAGTCGGGAATACGTTAACGCCTCTGATGATGAGCATATCGTCTGCACGTCCCGTGATCTTGTCGATCCTGGGTGTAGTTCTTCCGCATGCACACTTGCCGTAGTGAATGCGTGCAAGGTCATGGGTATTGTACCTGATCATGGGAACGCCTTCCTTCATGACAGAAGAGAATACGAGCTCTCCGAGCTCTCCTTCGGGAAGAGGGTCACCTGTCTCGGGATCTACTATCTCGGGCCAGAAGAGGTCGGACTGGATATGGATCTGATCCACGCAGGCCTGGCAGGAGCAACCTACACCGGGACCTACGATCTCGGTAAGACCATAGATGTCAAATGCCTTAAGACCGATCCTGGACTCGATCTGATCCTTCATTTCGCTTGTCCATGCCTCGGCACCGAAGAAGCCGCTTCTTAAGTTGAGTTCGCTCTTATCCACATTATTCTTCTCGATGGTATCGATAATGTGAAGCATATATGTAGGAGTACAGCAGATAACCTCGGGCTTCCACTCGGTAAGGATCTGGATCTGACGGGCAGTATTACCGCCTGATACGGGAATAGCCACCGAACCGAACTTCTGGCATGCAAAATGCGGACCTAAGCCTCCCGTAAAAAGTCCGTATCCGTATGCTATATGAACAAGATCACCCTTCTTCATGCCGCCCATGGCGAAAGATCTGCAGAGAGCATCGGACCAGAGCTCGACGTCGTTGGCCGTATATCCTACTACCTTCATCTTGCCGGTCGTTCCGGAAGAAGCATGAAATCTCACGAGCTGATCTCTGGGTACAGCGAGAGTTCCAAAGGGATAATTATCACGGAAATCGAGCTTGTCGGTAAACGGAAGCTTGGTTATATCATCGATACCCTTGATATCATCAGGGGAAACGCCTGCCTTATCAAGCTTCTTCTTATAGTAAGGAGCATTCTCATATGTGCGCTTTACGCAATCAACGAGTCTCTTGCCGACGAGTTCTCTTCTCTCGTCCTCTCCCATACATTCGTGTTCTTCATCCCAGATGAACGTCTCTATCTCAGCCATTTCTTTATCTCCTCTCACGAAAGGATCAGACATCTATGTCGATCTTCCGGTTAGTTGCCTTATATTGGGTATACTTAACACCTGCGGCATCCAGCATTCTCCTTGCAGCAGCCGCTTCCTCGGTATCATGATATTTATCGCTGTCGTAGATTATCTCTTTGATCCCCTTCTGGATGAGCGCCTTGGTGCATCCTTCACATGGGAACAGGGTAACATATACTCTGTTATTTCGAAGATCAGCCGTACCGCAGCTCAATATCGCATTAAGCTCGGCATGACATACATAAGCATACTTGGTATCGTAGGGATTCCCTTCCCTCTCCCAGGGGAAATCATCATCGGAACAGCCTCTGGGAAGACCGTTATATCCGACTGTCATGATACGGTTCTCATCATTAACGATGCAGGCACCGACCTGTGTATTGGGATCCTTACTGCGAAGTGCGGAGAGCTTGGCAACGCCCATGAAATATTCGTCCCAGGTAATATAATCGTCTCTTTTGCCTGCCATCTTCATTCCCTCCGCCTTAAATTATAATAAACGGAGATATTTTACCCCATTATATCGCGCACTGCAATAAACGCTTCGCTCATACACGCCTGAAGATTATAGCCTCCCGAGACGCCGTCGATATCGATCATCTCGCCTATTATATACATTCCCGGAAGGATCTTGGATTCCATGGTCTCGCGCTTGATCTCCTTAAGAGCGACTCCGCCCCTGGTGACATAAGCAGTCTCATATGCGGGAGGGTTATCGATATGAAGCTCCAGGTGCTTAAGCCCTTTCAGAAGTTCCTTTCTGCCGTCCCTGGTGACCATTCCCGCACGAAGATCGGTAACACCCGCTCTCTGTCCTATCTTATCCGCTACCGATGAAGGGACATACTTCGATGCAAGAGTGGTGATCTTCGCATCCGGATGTGAATTCATCTGCTCCAGCAGCTCCCTGTCAAGTTCCTGCTCGGTCCTGTGGGGAGTAAAATCAAGTTCTATCCAGCCGTCGGAAGCCGCTATATCTCTCGGTATCTCACGGCTGAGCTCGCCGATCACCGGTCCCGACAGACCTCTGTGTGTAAAGAGTACGCTGCCCAGACCTGATGCCCTCTTCCTCGATTCGCAATAAAGACTTGCGCCGGCATTAACACTGACACCGCTTACCGCCGACGTAAATTCCCTGTCGGCTGCACATACATCAACAGCCGAAAGTGCAGGTATAAGGGGAGTTATCGTGTGCCCCAGCTTTCCTGCCACCTCATATGACAATCCGTCGGAGCCGGTCTCCGGAAAGGATCTTCCGCCGCATGCAAGTATGATCCTGCTGCCCGTTACAGATCTTCCGTCATCCGATACGGCAGTATAGCCGCCGGTCTCGCGGATTATATCCGTACAGCAAAATCCCGTGATTATATTTTCTTTTCCGATATAGTCGACCAGTGCGGATCTTATGCTCTCGGCACTGTCCGATACGGGGAACATCCTGCCGTTATCTTCTTCCTTGAGCTCGACACCTAATTCGTTTTCGATAAACCTGATCGCATCTTCAGGCGAAAAGCTCTTAAGTGCGGAATAGATATAGCTTCCTGCCTCGTGATATCCTTCCTTGAGTATTCGGGGATCCTTTCGATTGGTGATATTACATCTTCCGTGTCCCGTAAGAAGGAGTTTTCTTCCGGGCCTATCGCCTCTTTCGAGCACACGAAAAGCTACTCCGGCTCTCTTTAGGAAGCATCCGGCAAAAAGACCTGCGGCTCCGCCGCCTACGATAATTACTTCAGGATCTTTCTTCTCCCCCATCACTCTCCGCTCCTTGCGGAAAGTGCTATCCTCTCGACCAGATCATCATACTTGATCCCGGCTACTGCTGCAGCTTCGGGAACAAGACTTGTATTGGTCATTCCGGGAAGATTATTGGCTTCGATGAACCAGAAGTCATCGAGTTCTTCATCAAAGAACATATCGATCCTGCCGTAGGAATCCATCCTGAGGATCGTAAAGAACTTCTCGGCAAGCTTCTGAGCTCTCTTTGTATGTTCCTCGTCCATGGGAGCGGGACAAAGGTGGTCCGTAAGACCTGCCTGATATTTATTCTTATAATCGTAAAAACCTTCATGAGGCCTGATCTCGATGATAGGAAGAGCCTCTCCGTCAAGAACACCGATGGTGATCTCACGGCCCTTGATGAACTTCTCGACCAGAATAAGCTGTTTAAATGAAGCCGCATAGTCCAGAGCTTTCTGAAGATCGGCCTCAGTCTTAACTACCGATACACCGCATGAACTTCCGCATCCGATGGGCTTGACTACACAGGGGACACCTATCTCCTCCATGACCTTCTCTACGGTGATCTTATCGTAAGGTCTTGTCATCCAATCGGCTGTCCTGTAGCCTGCGCCTGCAATAAGTGCCTTGGAGAGATCCTTATCCATGGCTATGGCACAGCCGAGATAATTACATCCCGTATACTTAACGCCTGCGGAATCAAGTACCGCCTGTACCTGTCCGTTCTCACCGTGGGAGCCGTGAAGTCCGAGGAATACGGAATCCGCATTCTTACAGATCTCAATAACACGGGGACCTACCCATTCTCTTCTTCCGCCGTGATCGGCGATTATCTTCTCAAGATCGGGTTCGTCTTCGGGAACCTGATAACTGAATTCATTATTTGTTCCCTCACGGAAAAGGGAATCTGTATCGATATCCTTATCTTCGATACCGTCATACAGATCAACAAGTGCCACCTTATGTCCCTTGCGAAGAAGCGCATTTGCAATAAGGCTCGCAGAGCTTAATGATACATCTCTTTCGGGGCTTAATCCGCCGCCAAGAACTACTATTTTCATAAGATCCCTCCTTGTTGTCGCAAGTCGATTATAGCAATCGAATATTACCCTCAAGCCCTTGATATCATTACATTTGTGTTACCTGATGAAATTGAGCCGAAATCGTAAGACAGCTGTAAAAAACCATCGGCTCATATATTGATATACTTAATAAAAGAAAAATAAACGGAGAGATATATGCTTGCTTTTCTTTATTTGATATTGTGCCTGGTATTCGGCATTTCTTTCATATCACTTTGCATCCCGGACGTAAGACGTCTTTTCGTAGCCTGTTCGCCGTCAAAGAAGATCGTCTCCAAGATCCCGACCGTCATGTTCACGATCCCCGCCGGATTTATCGTCGGAATGCTCTGCATTACCGCATTCAATTATTATCTGACACTCGGACTGTCTTATCCCGTCAGGAGCACCGACCTTTGCAAGAGGCTGTCGATACTTATAACATTCGCCGTATTCGCGGTGCTTATCGCCACCAATATCTCGATCTGTCTCAAGCGTGATCCAAAGGATCCCACGAATTCCGCCATCCCCGAGTATCAGAATACGCTCGGAAATGTCATCTACTACGGTATCAGCACCGTTCTCTTCACTGTCATTTCCGCATTTCTGATGTTCTATACCTACAGGATCAACGGCAACGAACTCTATGCGGGATTCTCCACATTCTCCGACTTATCCCCTCACACTGCGATGGTCTCCTCATTCGGAGTCGGATTCAATTTCCCGACTCAGTACATGCACTATTCGGGTGACGGCATCCAGTATCACTTTTTCTTCTACTATCTCTGCGGATTGCTCGAGTATCTCGGTCTTCCCATAGACTGGGCGATCAACCTGCCCAGTATGATCGTCATGGTATCCGCTTTCGAACTCATGGGACTTATCACCGTACTTTATTTCAGGAGACGTTCCGGATTTGTAATAGCTCCGATACTTGTTCTCTTCAGAAGCTCCATGAACGTATTCGAACACATCAAGGAACTTAAGGACCTCGGCATCCCCTCCAAGGCGATCTTCGAAAGCATCATGCACGGCACGGAATGGTACGGCGTCACACCTTACGACAACTGGGGTATATGGGCAGTCAATGTTTATCCCAATCAGCGTCACCTTATGCTGGGCGTATCCTGCATCCTTATCCTGATGCTCCTGATGACTCCTTTCGTTAGGAGAATGGGCATAAGCCTTATCAAGGCAGCTGACGCCAAGAACGGATTTAATGCTTTCATCAATTCACGCGAGGCGTGGCTCTGGCGCAAGGAAGATCCTCTTAACCCCCTCGGACTTCTTATCCTTTCGTGCACCATTACCGCTCTCATGCCTTTCTTTCACGGCTCGGCACTTATCGGTGCGCTCCTTGTGCTCCTTATCATGGCGATAATAAGCGAAAGCAGGCTCATATATGCAGCCACCGCGGCAGCTGCCGTCATCTCGTCATATATCCAGACTAAAGCCTTCGCGGGAAGTGCTGGCAATGTAGTGAAGTTTCACTATCAGCCCGGCTTCATCCTCGAAGACAGATCATTCGGCTCTGTCACACATTATCTGTATATGATCACGGGATTTACACTTATTATCGCTCTTCTCTTCGGGATCATCCTGCTCATCAGAGACATCATAAAGAGAAAGCCTCTGTACAGATCTCTGATACTTCTGGCCGGCCTTGCCCCGGGAGTATTCGCATTCCTTTATCAGGTATCTCTCGAAATGCTCGCCAACCATAAATTCATCCAGTTCTCGCTTATAATCGCCGACATCTTCGTAGCCGGCGCACTGGCTGAACTCTTCTGGCTTCCCGTTAAGGTCAAGGATCCTCTGGCTTCCGACGAGGACAATAAATGGAAGGTCAATAAGGGCGTAAAGATAGCTCTTCAGATCGTCAGCATCATCCTCGCCGTCGCTCTCATAGTCCCCCTGACTGCTACGGGCGTGAGTGAATGGGCTACATATATCAATCGCAACAGGAATTATGTTATCGTCAACACTGACTCCGAGCTTACCGAATGGATAATAGAGAATACTTCTCCCGATGATGTATTCCTCACTCCCCAGTGGTCCATGAACAGATTCTTTCTCGCCGGAAGACCCGCATATTATGCATGGCCTTACTACGCATGGTCAGCAGGTCACGATACTTATACCAGAGAGAAGATCTATTACTGGCTCATCTCCGGCTGCGGCGGCGACATAGACGAGTTCAGAAGATACTGTCAGGAAAGAGGCATCCGATACCTCATAGACGATCCGGAATTCAATTCTTATAACTATCCTGACGGCGTATTCTATAATTCCGAATTCTTCGCACAGAACCTCCAGCAGGTAGCTTACTTCTCAGGCGAAGGGACGATCGTATACAGGATATATTGATCCTCTGTATTACAGATATTCTTCGCACTCTGAGATATCATCGAAAAGACATCAGAAAAAGCTCCGACCGTTTCCGATCGGAGCTTTTCCGTACAAGGGATTCAAAATACAGTTATTATTCTTATTCTTCCTCGGCCTTGCTTGCGGCAATGACCTTCTCCGATACCTCGGGAGGTGCGGGCTCATAGCGTGCATGCGAGAGTGCGAACCAGCCGCGGCCCTGAGTCATGGACTTAAGGTCTGTAGCATAATCTGCCATTTCCGATGTGGGTACTTCAGCTGATACGACTGAGCCGTCCTCGTCTGTATCGATACCCATTATACGGCCTCTTCTCTTGTTCATGTCACCCATGATATCGCCCTGCTTCTCCTCGGGAATATGAACCTCTACAGAGCTTATGGGTTCGAGAAGTATGGGATTAGCCTGCTCCATGCCGTTCTTAAATGCAAGATTGGCGGCGATCTTGAAGGCCATTTCCGATGAGTCTACGTCATGGTAGGAACCGTCTACGAGAGTAGCCTTGAGATTAACTACGGGATAACCTGCGAGGATACCCTTCTTAACAGCCTCCTGAAGTCCCTTTTCGACTGCAGGGAAGAAGTTCTTGGGTACGGCTCCTCCGAATACCTTCTCATCAAATACGAGCTCTTCGGATTCGGGATTTGGCTCAAACTCGATCCAGACATCACCATACTGACCGTGACCGCCGGACTGCTTCTTGTGCTTACCCTGGACCTTGACCTTCTTACGAATGGCTTCTCTATACGGAACCTTGGGTTCACCGAGCTCTGCTTCTACCTTAAATTTCTCCTTGAGCTTACTTACAAGGACCTTGAGCTGCATTTCGCCGAGTCCCGAGATGACCATCTGCTTGGTCTCCGGATTATTGGTGATGGTAAAGCAGCGATCCTCATCCATGAGCTTCTGAAGTCCTGCAATGATCTTATCTTCATCACCCTTGTTCTTGGGCTTGATACTCTTGCTGAGGCAGGGCGTCGGGAAGTTTATCTTAGGCATCTCGAGTATACGGGCCTTGTCACAGAGCGTATCATTTGTCTCCGTAATAGCGAGCTTACTCGTAGCACCGATCTCACCTGCCGAGAGACAGTCCGTGGGGATCTGCTTATTGCCGAGAAGATAGAAGAGATTTCCTACTCTCTCGTCCTTCTCCTTAGTAGCATTATATACAGTCGAATTAGCCTTAAGTACACCGGCATTGACCTTCATGATGGAGATCTTACCTACGAAAGGATCGGCGATGGTCTTAAAGACAAATGCAGCAAGCGGATCGTCGATATTACACTGAACCTGCTCCGTAGATCCGTCCGGATGAGTACCGGGAAGCGTAGGCTTCTTGCCGGCCGGCGGTGTATCCTTGGCGATACAGTTAAGAAGGAAATCCACGCCCCAGTTCATATATGCGGAACCGCAGTAGATCGGGTGAAGCTTACCTTCTCTGAAGCCTGCATGTACACCGTGTCTGAATTCGTCTTCGGTGAAAGGCTCACCTGCGAAGAACTTCTCCATAAGCTGATCGTCAGCTTCCGCTACGACCTCGTTGACCTTCTCCTGAAGCTCGTCGATCCTGGGATTGTATTCATCAGGCAACGGGAACTCAGTAAGAGAACCTGTCTTCTTATCTACCGAGAAAGCCTTACGGTTCATAACATCGACAATTCCGGTCATCTCTCCGTTCTCCATGATCGGGAATGACAACGGGATAACACTCGGTCCGTATCTGTTCATCATGCGCTCCGTAACAGCCTCGAAGTCCGCATTCGGTTCATCCATTCTGTTTACGAAGAACAGGAAAGGTACGTTCTTGCTCTTAAGAAGTCTTATTGCCTTCTCAGAGCCTACGGAAGTACCGCCCTTGGCAGATATAAGAACTATACCGCTATCCGCGATCCTTATACCGGACATCTCCTCGCCGAGGAAGTCGAAATCACCGGGAGTGTCAATGATATTGATCTTACTGCCCTTATAGTCACAGCTTGCCAGTGACGTAGAGATCGAGATCTGTCTCTTTTTCTCTTCAGGCTCGAAATCCATCACAGTATTGCCGTCAGCAGGTCTACCGAGTCGATCGATAGTCTTGGTACAGAACAGCATTGCTTCTGCAAGAGAAGTCTTGCCTGAGCCGGCATGGCCAAGCAAAGTGATGTTACGTATCTTGTCTGCGGAATAATTTCCCATGAGTCCGTCCTCCTTTGGATTAACAATTATGTTTTACATTATATCGTCTATTCTGTGCCATTTCCACAAAAAGTTGGTGAAAAATGAAGTTTTTTTGTGCACTATCAAATAAAATACAACAAAAAAGAGCGCACAGACAAAAGCCTCCTGTGCGCCCTCTGAAATCTCTTTAAAATGTGTCGTTTCTTATTTCTTACGAGGTCTCTCGAAGATCAATACGACTCTGTCATCCTTGCTCGAATAAGCACCGACCTGAAGGGATGCAGACTGTGTGTCATTGCCGGAAAGAGATGACTGAAGCTTGCCGCCGTCATCGTTGATGATAGATGTAAGTTTCCATCCGTCTGCTGACTTCTTCTGAAGCACTGCATTTATACCGTCTGCATCGACCTCACTTGCCTTATTGTGATTTACGACCTCAACACAATATTCCTTAGGACCGGAATCGCCTCCGCCGAATGCACCCGAAGCTGCCTTCTTCTGAAGAGCTTCCATAGCTGCCTCGATCTCCTTGATCTTCTTGCTGAGTTCGTCCTTTTCCTTCTCCATGGCCTTGATCTTCTGCTCCTTCTCTTCGATGTCCTTTAAGAGTTTTCCCTTCTCGCTTTCGCTCATGGAAACTTCCTTGAGGAATACTGCGCGCTTCTCGGCATCGAGGATGATCTCCTCTGCTGCAGCTCTAGCCTGAACCTCGGCATTCTTAGAATCAGCTATGATGCGCTGAGCCTCATCATATTCATTCTTGATGGAATCGATCTGCTTGCTCCACTCGTCTGCCTGATTCTGGAATCCGCTAAGCTCTTCCTCGAAGCCCTTGCGCTTCTCATCCATCTCGGAGTCGAAAGCCTTACGGGTCTGCTCCATCTCAGCCTTCTCCTTAGCGATATCGGCTTCAAGGGCATCCTTCTGATCTATTACCTTCTGAGCCTCGGCCATGAGCTTCTCGGCTTCGGCCTTCTGACCATTGATCTCATCAATGATATCATCTCTTCTCTTGGCAGCTTCCTCAGCTTCGGCAATAACCTGCTCAGCTTGAGTCCTGATCTGATCGATCTCAACCTGAGCCTGCTGTTGCTGCTGCTCGATGCCGGCAAGGATCGAATCACGCTGATCCGTGATCTGCTTAAGCTCGGATTCAGCCTTTTCCTTAGCCTTGATAGCCTCGCCTGCCTGCTGCTCCATGATGGCCTTGCCATCTTTCTCCAGCTTCTCAAGTTCGTCTTTCTTATCCTTGATAGCCTTCTCCTGCTCGGCCTGCTGAGACTCCAGTTCCTTCTTTATCTTTTCACTCTGCTCGAGGAAAGCCTGCGCCTCAGTAGCTTCGGCTACGAGCTGATCTCTCTTCTTGAGTACTTCTGCATATTCAGCATCGATCTTAGAAGCTGCCTCATTGATCTCCTTCTGAGCCGCCTCGATCATCTTCTGCTGTTCCTGCTCAGCCAGCTTGATCATCTCATCATACTTGGCCTGGCCCTCGTTGATCTTGTCCTGCTTGGACTTCTCTCCCTCGGCACGAGCCTCTCTGATCTTAGCTCTTTCCTTCTCAACTTCATTCCTTGTCTCATTGAGTTCGGCTTCGAGCTTGAGCTTCTCATCTATAGCCTGCTTCTGAAGTGCTGCATATTCACTGTCTAATCTTAACTTCTCAGATTCAAACTGAGCAGTAAGTGTGCTTATCTCTCTGTTAATCTTCTCTCTGATCTCTGCAAGATGCTTCTCTTCTTCAGTCCTCTTGGCCTCAGTCCTTGCAAGGTTCTCTTCCTCTTTCTGATTTAAAACCTGCTGAGCTTCCGCGAGAGCCGCATCGGTATCTCCGCCGGATGCTTTCTGGAAATCGTACTTACACATCGAACAACGGGCTACGTTGTCACCCATCATTACTCCGCAAACAGGACACTTCTTCATTGTGTGCTACTCCTAAAAACGTTTGGTTGTGATGTGCCTTCCGCACATACGAACATATTATACACCAATTGTCAGAAAAACATTACTGTTATTAGAAGTAATTTGTTAATTAAGTACAAAAATAATCTCAGCCCCCTAAATACCCTCGAAAACAGAGTATTTTGAATGTATAAATAGTGGAACGAGTTAATCGGCGGGAGGGGTTCCGAATGAAAAAGGGGTTTATAAGGACAGTAGCCTTGATACTGGTCTTTTCCATGTGCCTTGCATTTGCATCATGCGGCAAAAAGAAAAAGAAGAAACCGAACTACGGCGGTTCGGTCACTGTAGGTATCACTCACGAACCCATGTCTTTCGACCCCCACACGCCTTATTACGAGCAGGACAGAGAGGTACTCTCGAATATCTACGAAAGCCTTTTGACATTCGACTGGAAAGGTGAACTCAAGCCCTGT
>CACZPC010000047.1 GCA_902782985.1 Oscillospiraceae bacterium | reverse complement strand
TTCCACCGATATGTTATTCTCCTTCAGGTATCTGACTAATTGCGATGACTCAAACAGATTCTTTATACAAGGATCTTCTGCCCCGAGTTGGTTTACATAGCCCGGCATCATCCTCTTCAAGAAGTGATAATCCGACAGCTGAGTCAGATACACATCGTGCTTCACACCATCTGAAGTATAGATCTCTACCTTATCGGAATATTCGTGACTCGACAGAGCGGGGAATCTCAATTTTCCTGCGACTATATCAGGAAGAAATGCCCTGCATGAATCTACAAATGAAGCATCACCGATCGACTTGATCGCCCACTTGAGGTCTTTATCGTCCATCTCAAGGCTTTCCGAACCACGGTACAGATCAAGATACTTTTTCAGATGCAGATTATATTGTCTGATATCTTCTGTCGGTAACGAACGGTGTGTGCTGTCATCCTGCTCAAAGATCAGATACAACACCTTTACCGTATTGGGCCACATACTCGACATCTCTCTGGCCTTGTCAGCAAGGTCTCGTACAGGAAAGATCCCGTCGATCACACAACTCGCGCCGCTCATGAAATTACCTATCTTGATCTGAACAGCCATTGCTTTCTGATCACCTAATCTCTTTGCAAGTTCAGGAAGCATCGTCTTCATTATCTGATCAAGATCACCGTGATCCTCACAGACACTTCCGTTTTTCTTGGAGAACACGTTACCGACATAGACCTTCCAGGAATGGTGCGTCCCCTCGAATTCTGTCTCGATCTCCGTATAAGCATCCTGAACGGCCAAGTTCTTAATAGCAGGCATGAACGAGACCTTCACAAGATCCAGTGCCGATTTTAGCGCGGTCTTACGATCCTCATCCTGTCCCACACTCGATATAAAGAAGCTTGACGGATACTTCCCTGATACAACGGTAATATTCAAGAACATCTCATTGTATTCTTTCCGTTGACGAACTTCCGGCATTATCAGTAACTTGTGTTCATCTGATACCAGACACGACAGGCGGCTGTTATTCTCGATCGTCTTCCTGACAGGAAACGGGATCACCGAAGGAAGATCCTCTTCTATCAGTTGTTCGCGAAGTCTCTTGATCTCATAAAGTTCTATATCCATATCACATCCCCCTCTCATGCCTGATATTATACCATTTTCTAAAGTGTACTTGCTTTTTACGCATAGTAAAAGACCTTCCTTAACGAAGTGCATTTCGAGAAAGAAGGTCTTAATTATCAGTAGTGTCCTACCTCTACGAATACGGGCTTATCCTGTACTCCGTCTTCACCGGTGAAGGCTACCTGTATGCTTCCCGTGGCGTAGTCGACGATGATTAGCTGGGACGTAGCGCTGCTGTGTACATTTACTACGTCGAACTGATCCACCGTCTCCTGTGTTATAAGGTCCTTAACGTCCTTTACGGTAAAGACGTCTATGGTACTTACCCACTCGTTGTATTTGGCAAATCTTACGAAGTTAGAAGGCTCTCCCGTGAATCCGTCCTGGTTGCCCTGAGTCGTGAAGGAATTAACGACACAAAGAGAATCCGTGCTGTCCCATGTAAGGCCTTCCATTATGGGCGTATCTGCATCTCTTAATATAGAGAATCCTTCTCCTCTTTCTTCTACCTGGCTTACGCAGTCTTCTGCGCAGAAGGCGTCATTCTCGTCGGAGATAATAAGGTTATGGCACCATGTAAAGTCCCCGCTCTCACCTACCATGAATTCGCCGAGTTCCCTTGCGGTCGTAAATTCCTCAAGAGCGAATCGAAGCTCCATGGTGTAGCATTTCTTGCCTTCGTATATGAAGGGCGCTTCGTTAATGGAGCCTACATCCAAGATAGCGGCAAATACTCCGTCGTCGTTTATAGCGGATATTATTTCGAGCATTCCTGCTATACCTATGGCAGTGATGCTCCTGTCACCATTCTTCATGTGGATAACGGCATTTGCAAAGCCCATCTGATTGTCGCTGCCCAGTGTCCACTCCAGGTTTCTTAATGTAATGCGGTCTCCCGTAGCAGTCCTGTCTCCCCACAGGGATAATGCACTGCAGGCAGTAGGTCTTAATGCATCAGGTACCATCTGGAAAGCAAGCATTTCCTCGTAGCTGAACTGTCCGTCTTCCGCGATGCCGTGTCTTCCTTCAGAGAGGACTGTAGCAAGACCGTCTATCTCATCCTTATACTCATCTCTCATGGAATCGTAGAGAGTATAGATCCTGTCTTCTACAACCTGCGGATCGTATGTACCGTTATACATGTTCCTTAAGTTCTCGTGGATGTAGGGTTCCATTACGTCTTCGAAGTTCGGTATCGCTTCAAGGAGCATCCTGCCGTATGCTTCGCCTACACTTCTTCGATCCCCGCTTTCATAGTCAAGAGTGATATCGAGATAACTCGGCATAACATTGATGGTGCAAAGTCCGTCGTCTGATATATAAGTCGCTTCTGCTTCCTCGATGATGCCTTCGTCAGTATAGCCTGCATCTTCATTGTTATAGTAGGAATATGCGGGTGTAAGAGGCGCATCTCCTATGCCGAGTGTTGTCTTATCTATAGCCTTGGCGCATCCTGACAAGATAAGAGTGCCTGTCATAAGGATCGCCGGGAGCTTTATCTTTCTATCCATTATTCATTCCTCACTTTCCAGATCTCTATATTCTTCGTAAGTCCGGTCACAAGATATATGACTATTCCAAGTCCTAAGATGACAGCAACAGGTGTTATAACGAAGTTATGCATTATGTCCGTCTGAAGTACGAACTCATGAGTCTTACAGATGGCCATATATATGTGTGCCGCGATAAGATTGCCTATGGTCTTAACGAAGATAAGTGCACCGAAGTAAGAAGCTGTTGCAAGGAGCATAAGTCTTATAAGGTGCCAGAGCCTTACGGTCTTGGTTGTAAATCCCATGCTCTTAAGAAGAGCGATATCAGAAGTCTCCTCTTCGATAAAGATATTCTCATAAAGAGATGTAAGTAGGATAAGGACTGTTCCGGAAGCTACTGCTGCTACGATGATCATAAGATCAAGGATCTCGGAGAAGCCCGTAAGCATATCTTCCCAGACTTCGTCTCCGAAGCAAAATGTGATCTGATCTTCAGGGAATTCTTCTCTTATCTTCTCTATGACCTCTGCCTTCTTACTGTTCGGGACATCTATGACCGTCGAATACTCACCGCTATATCCGTTAGGAGTTGCTCCGTAGAATTCATCGCCCATAAGACATGTGAATGTACCGTTACCCTGTACGTCTATAAACGCCGTGACTATGAATTCTTCGCTTACCTTGGAGAAGGTCGTGTGATCGTCGGAGAATCTGTCATATGTGAGGGTTACCGTATCTCCTATACCTATCCCCATCTCGTTGGCCCTGTACCAGGATACTGCTATCTCGTTATAAAGCCTTGGAGGATTACCTCCCTGAAGATAATCCACTTCCGAATTATCCACCCCATTCCATTCGAGGGCTGCAACCTGCTCTTTACCTTCGAAGTTTATAACTCCGTTATTAGTCTCTATTACTTCTATCTTTGCAGGGATACCGGCATCTTCGAATCTTTGGTTGATCGCATCTATCATTCCCTTATAAGAACCGGTCTGATCCATGAGCTTGGATCTGTATTCGTCCTTGATATCAAAGG
>CACZPC010000046.1 GCA_902782985.1 Oscillospiraceae bacterium | reverse complement strand
TCTACGATGGTCAGATCCCTGTGCCTGAACTGACAGTCCCATCTGTCCGTACCGCCGTTAGACTGACCGCCCGGATTATTGATAGTGATGACAAACTGTCCGTTCGTCACTTCAAAATCCAGGCTTCCCGTACCCGATGTCGCCGTTTGCCAGGGCGTTCCCACTCCGTCATCAAAAGAAGTAGCGCCGAGCTGTTCGCCCGCCGCTACCTTATTGAAACTCACAAGTGAAACTGCAAAAGCAACAGTGATTGCCAACATTGACTTGATCGTTCTGTTCATATAAACCTCACTTTTATCGTTAGGTATCTTATCAGTGATAGACTACTACAGTTGTCCCTCCGGGGATATGGTTATAGATCCACTCGGCATTCTCAATAGCTACTCTTACGCAGCCGTGTGAAAGTGCCATTCCGAGTCTTCCGTCCATAGGAGATGTGGGACCGGGACACTTGTTATAAAGGGTACTGTGGATCAGGAAGTTACCGCAGAACTGTGTAGCATAGAAGCATCTCGCACCGTAAGAATCAAAATAGTACTGCTTATATCCTACATGGAATACACCCTCGATGGTATCATGTCCGGGAGCACCGATCGTACAGGGGAAAGACTCTACTCTGATCCAGGATCCGCCGCCTCTCTCATAGATCGCTACGGTAAATGTAGATTTATTTACAAGGATAAGATAATTAGAAGGGCTGTCATAATCCTGAGCCTTGATATCCATCTCATCTGTCATGATCCTGCGTGTCATATAAGGATCGGATGTGCTTCCGGGAGCACCTGCTCCCTTGGGAACCACCTTGATCTCAAGAGCTTCCATCCTGTAGCTGCAGGAAGCCGTACCGGCACTTTCACCGTTCTTAGCCCAGCCGAGCCAGCCGTAATTCTCGCAGTGAGTCCTGTAATAGATATCATAAAGATCAGCATCTGATCCCGTAAGCTCGATCCTTATGGCCTCGACTCTGAGTCCTCTTCCCGTCGTGCCGCTGAGATTGCCGTTCGTCTGCCAGTTGCCCCAACCGATATCCTCGATATGGCTCTTATATCTGACACCGACATTCGGATTTCCGGATACTTCTACTTCAATACCTTCAACTCTGAGACCTCTTCCGGTAGTACCTGCAGTCTGGCCGTTGGAGACATATCCCTGCCAACCGATATTCTGCACATGAGCTCTGTAGGATACGCTGAGGTCATTGGAGGGATAAGCCGAGAATCTCGTGTCACTTGCAGGAGCCGAACCTGTCTTGGGAACGAGCAGGATCTTGATGCCTTCTACTCGAAGCGAGCATCCCGTAGTTCCGCAGATCTGACCGTTCTTAGCCCAGCCGATCCAGCCGATGTTCTGTACATGCAGGGTGTAATAGATATCATAATTCGCTGCATCAGCACCTGTAAGCTCGATCTGGATAGCTTCGATCCTGAGACCTCTGCCTGTCGTACCTGTGATCTTATCGGCGGAATTCCAGTTTCTCTCCCATCCGATATTCTCCACATGAGACTTGTATCTTATTCCGAGATTCGGATCACCGGAGACATTTATCTTCAACGCCTCCATTCGAAGGCCCCTGCCGGATGTACCTGCAGCAGTACCGTCCGATACATAAGGCTGCCATCCGACATTCTGAACATGTGCCGAATAATTGACCGACACGCCCAGAGCATTTACATTCTCACCGAGACTGTTCGCTACGAATCCGAAGCTGACCACAATAGTGCACAATGTGGCAATAATACGCTTGATGCTGATCCTCATATACTCCTCCGAAATATTATCAACCTTCCTTTACACCCTAGACTAACAAAGTGGTAATCTTCTTTCAATGCAGTAATGTTTCAATTAGTTTAAAAAGAAAGATATTATGGTAAAATACATGAGCCGAGCGGATGTGATGAAATTGGCAGACATGCCAGATTTAGGTTCTGGTGCCTCCGGCGTGCAGGTTCAAGTCCTGTCATCCGCACCATTCTTCAAGACTCTTCGCGATCTTCGTCGCGGGGAGTCTTTTTGTACGTGGCTTCAGTTCCGATCATATACGCGGCACACCTCCCTCATGACAAAAACTGATATATTCCGATGTAAAAAGATAAGAAGTGCTCTTCCTCTCGAAATGCTAGACTTACGTATATAAACATACGGGAGGATCAAAGGAGCCGCATGACAACGGAAGAATTAAGAAGCAGCATCGTCACCGTGCTCGGCAATATGTATGACAAAGCCCGCGGCATGGGCATCGAAGGTGTGGCAGTCGCTTCGGTCCTTGATAAAGACACATCGACGGACTGGATCGGCGAGATGAAAGTCGTCGGCACTCCCTTCAATCTTAAAGACGGATGGAACCTTGTGGCGATTGCCTGGTCCAAGTGCGGTGAAGCCATGGCGACCGAAGCCGGGCGCGCCGCATTCAGACGGTTTTACGAAAGCCTGTAAGCGTGCCGGCGCGCGGGAGGCACGGGAGGAGGCGGCCCAATGGGAGCGCGGGCAAGTCGCGGTGGGAGCCTTTCGAGCGGCGGCCCGGGGCGAGTGTGGGTGAGGATGCCTTTC
>CACZPC010000045.1 GCA_902782985.1 Oscillospiraceae bacterium | reverse complement strand
TCTTGACTCAGACTTAGTCTTCTTGCCGGACTTATTATCCTTCTTATCCTTTTTGTCGGCTTTTTCCTCTTTCTTATTGATCTCATTATATTTATTGACGATGAAATCAACGGTCTTCTCTGCTCCGTGACCGATGTTGACCCATGTCTCCGCACGGGCCTTGTCTCTGCCTTCCTTATATTTATTATCATTAAGGCAGTCGTCGATGACGGACTTGATATCACTCATATTATCCGCGGTAAGCTGCTTGCCGAGGTAGGGAAGGATCGAATATGTCCAGGGCTCCTCGTCGAGCCAGCTGTAATCATAACAGATAGGATCGAAAGATGTATCCGCATAGATGATCGGCTTATCGAATACGAGTGCAAAATCGAAGAAAACACCCGAGAAATCGGAGATAAGGATATCCGCTCTGTTAAGCGAATCGAAGTTGTCGGGATTCCTGTCCCAGCGGATCTGATCATTGTCGGGATATTCCTTCATGATCTTCTCGATCATGTCCTTCTCTGATACGAAAGTCTGGGGATGAGGTCTTATTATGATATTATAGCCTGTCTTTACAAGCTCCTCGATCACCTTTGAACCGTAACGGCTGAAGATGGCACTCTCACCCCAGGAAGGAGCAAGCAGGACCGTCGTCTTATCGCTTTCGATCTTCTGAGCCGACTTCGCTTTCTGCATCAGGGAATCCATATAAGGGATACCCGTAAGAGCCAGATCCTTGGAAGGAAGATTACGCTTCTCCTCAAGCTCTCTGATCTGATCGATCTGATATTCGCCTGAAAGAAGTACGGAATCGAAGTAATCCGTACCGAACATCCTGTAGCTTGCGACGTCGTTGGGCATATGAAGGATGTGGATATAGTGATCCGCAAACTTGGATCTCTTCCACTGATATACCTCAAGGCCGGGCGTGGTAGCGATAACGACAGAGGCATTTACGAGATTGAGCTTGGCGAAAGCCTTATTTCCTTCGCCGACGAACTCGAACTTTACGTGCTTATACTCCTGCTTCAGTGCAGGATCGTCGGGAGAAGAAGTCCAGTAGACAACATCGATCCCTCTCTTCTCGAACTCATCACAGATCGGCTTGAATACTTCCCAGTAGCGCTTAACTTCGGCAAAGATAAGATACGGGATCTTATTGCCCTCCATCTTGCTCTGTTTACCGCTCGTAAAAAGGAACTTAAGCTTGATCCAGAATACCTTGAAAAGATATACGAGGAATCCGACGATTCCGATGAGGATCGTAAAGAGCATACTTCCCGTACCGGGATCTATATATAAAAGCATAAATTACTCCGTGAAAAATGATTTGACCTTGCCTATTGTATCACGCGATCCCCGTTTTGTTAAAAATACCTCTTATAACTTAATAATTTCTTATACCTTTTCTGAACATATTTTTACCGGAGAGCAATATCATGAAGACAAGTATGTATATTAAGGAGCAATCATTATGGAAAAGACAAGGTCAAAGATCTTCTGGGCCATATCCTTCGGCGGACCGGTCATCCTCGGTCTCCTGATGTGGCTTGTGTACAGAACTGGAAATTCAGTGGGGATCTTCCCCGTGGCATGGATGTTCCTCCCCGCGGCATCAGTCATGATCGGACAGGTAGTCGCAAGCAGAAAGGATCCGTCCCTCCCCAAGCCCTCTATGGGTCTTATAATCACGTTTCTCATTACGACAGTACTTGAGGTGTTGTGCTGTATCCTGGCATTCTTTATGGACGGCGCTACGGTTACTAACATAGGTAATGTGATCTTTATGATAGGAAGTGTCGTGGCATTGATCTTCGCGGCAAGTGCCAAAAAGGAGACAAGGGCCGCTTACGGCCTTTCGATGAAGAATGTCAAGATCGGTATCCTCATCGTGTTGCTCTTCATCGCTATCTATATGTGCGTTAATATCGGACCCGATATCATCTCAAAGCTTGCTTCCGGCAAGGATCTGATCAGTGCTGATGACCCCGATGCCATTACGGATCTCATTATGACGGTCGTAACTCTTGCCACTCTTCCCGTCTCACTGTTCTTATGCTTTATCCCTTATTTCGGCGAGGAATACGGATGGAGATACTATCTTCAGCCCCGACTTCAGGATAAGTTCGGCAAGAGACTCGGCGTTGTTGTATTAGGTATCGTCTGGGGTCTGTGGCATGCTCCCATCAACTTGTTCTTCTATACACCCGATACTGCCGTACAGGGCATCACGATCCAGGTCATCGCCTGCATCGCTCTCGGTATCTTCTTCGCATGGGCTTATATGAAGACCGGCAACATCTGGGTCGTAACGGCCATTCACTTCTTCAATAACAACATCGGTGCGGTGATCTCAGGCGGCGACGGTTCCGGGAATTCATATACCTGGGAAACGGTAGCGATCTCCGCAGCGATCTACATCGTCGTTTTTGCACTCCCCTTTATCTTCACGAAGGAATTCAGAAAAGACGACAAAAAGGCGATCGAGGCTCAGCCCGCTGCATAACAGATCTGATATATCAGTCTTTAAAGTACTCAAAGGAGGAGAAGGTCGCTTCTCCTCCTTCTTTTTTACTCGAAAGGATAAACAGAGCAAATCTGGCTCCCGTGAAATGATCGAGCGTAAACTCGAGCTTGTGGTCCTTTCCGATCCGTCTCATATCGCCCCCGTCATCCATGAAGAATCCGGCTTCATCCCTGCCGTCTTCGAAGTCGCACTCACAGCGAAGTCTCAGCCTTAAACCTTCAATGCGTATTGCCTCTGTCTCAACTTCTCCGGAACTCATAACGGCATAAAGCTCTCCCCCGCGCTTTGTGATCCCGGCGTATGCATATTTTCCCTGTAAGACGGCCAGACCCGCGACATCGCCCTCATTCAGCCCCGATGCATCGAGAGTCACTTCACATGAGCATTTCGGACCGACCGTCCTCTGTGTCAGCATATTCTTTGCCAAGGTAAGATCTCCGGTCACCTTATCGGTCCTTATGGTCACTGTCCCGGCTTCAAGATCTCTGGTGATAAGGCCAAGATCAGGCTCGTGATCAAACTGCCAAAAACTCCTGAAACCGAAGGAGCCGAACTCCTCCCGGTCTTCGCCCGAAGACATAAAATCATCGCTTCCGACCAAAGGTCTGTATCTGTAGCCGGGGCGAAGGGATACTGCTGATATCTCCCGCTTCGGTTCTTCGAATACAAACCCGCCGTCAGTCCTTGTTACGTTTACCAGTACGGGGATCCTTCCGAGTGCTCCGTTATCCCGGAAGAGCACCGCATGCCAGACTCCGGCGGGGCCTTCGACTATGCCTCCCTGAGCACATCCGTCGGGACGGTCATCAAGTGATGCTTCAAGGATATCGTCTCCCGTAAATTCACCCTCCGGCGAATCAGCCGAGAACATCGCCTCGACCCTCATCCATCTGTCAGGGAGCGAATGTATCAGGAACAGATAATATCTTCCGTCGATCTTATAG
>CACZPC010000044.1 GCA_902782985.1 Oscillospiraceae bacterium | reverse complement strand
GAAGACGCAAATCAGTTGCAGGGTACCGCCCTTGAGAAATCGGGGTGTCAAAAAGGGTTTGCTCATGTCAGGCTTTTTATGCGTATTTACAGACAGGATAACTGATGAGCTTATTATATGATGCCAGACAGATAGCCAAGAGAGACCCGGCCGCCAGAAGTGTGGTCGGTGTTATTTTTCTGTATTCCGGCTTTCATGCCATCGTCTATCATCGTATAGGCCATTTTTTCTATAAGCATAAGCTCCCTTCGATAGCCAGATGGATATCTCAGATCGGAAGACATAAGACCGGTGTTGAGATACATCCCGGTGCACGTATCGGAAGGGGTCTTTTTATCGATCACGGTATGGGTATCGTTATCGGTGAGACCGCGGTTATCGGTGACAACTGTACGATATATCACGGCGTAACATTAGGCGGCCGAGGTCACAGTAAGGGTGAGAGACGTCATCCGGTTATCGGTGACAATGTGCTTGTCGGTGCAGGTGCCAAGCTCTTAGGCCCCATTACAGTAGGCAATGACGTAAGTATCGGAGCCAATGCAGTAGTTCTTCATGATATTCCCGATTATGCCACTGTCGTGGGTGTTCCCGGCAAGGTCGTAAGGATCGACGGCAAGCCTACTGCTTCACATGCCGTTGAGCTTGACCACTCGCTGTCGGATGATCCTCTTGAGACGGAAATGCAGCAGCTCGTTAATATGGTCAACAGCATGCAGGGTACCATCATGGAGCTTAAGACGGAGCTGAATTCTCTTAAGAAGGATAAGGGTTATGGCGATAAGCCTGCGGAAGCCGAGCGATGTTGACGCTTAACTATCCTATAAGCACAGACATCTGAGATTTTGAAACGGAGACATCAATATGAAACTTTTTAATACACTCACAAGAACAAAGGAAGAATTCAAGCCTATCGAACCCGGTCATGTAAAGATGTATGCATGCGGCCCGACTGTATATAACTATTTCCATCTGGGTAATGCCCGTCCGTTCGTTACTTTCGATACATTAAGAAGATATCTCGAGTACAGCGGTTATGAAGTTGAATTCTGCCAGAATTTTACCGATATTGACGATAAGATGATCAAGAGAGCCAATGAAGAGGGCGTTACGGTCAAGGATATTGCCGAGAGATACATCAAGGAATATTACATTGATGCCGACGGTCTTAACTGCAAGCGTCCTACATATCAGCCCAGAGCCACTGAGTCTATTGGTGCGATAATCGGCATCGTCAAGGCTTTGTATGATCAGGGTGTCGCATATGTTATTGATGGTGACGGCGTTTATTATGACGTTACGAAGAAGGATGATTACGGTAAGCTCTCGCACTATAATCTCGAGGACTTAAATCCCGGCGGCGGTGAGCGAAAGGCTTCCTATGACGGTAAGCGTAATCCCGGAGACTTCGCTCTCTGGAAGTTCAAGAAGGAGGGAGAACCTTTCTGGAATTCTCCCTGGGGCGAGGGAAGGCCCGGCTGGCATATTGAGTGCTCTGCCATGATCAAGAAGCATCTCGGTAATACTATTGATATTCACGGCGGAGGTCAGGATCTTATATTCCCTCACCATGAGAATGAGATCGCTCAGAGCGAAGCGGCTAACTGCTGCACGCTTGCAAATTACTGGGTCCATAATGCATTCGTTAATGTAGACGGAGAGAAGATGAGTAAATCTCTCGGGAATTTCTTTACCATCAGGGATATCGCTGCTCACTTCCCCTATGAGGTTATCAGGTTCTTTATCCTTTCCGGTCACTACAGAATGCCCATCAATTTCTCCGATGAGCTCCTTAAGGCATCTCAGACAGGACTTCAGAGGATCGCTACCTGCGCGGCAAATCTTAAGTTCAATATCGAAAGCGATGCTTATACCGGTGATGATCAGGCGGCATCCGATGCTGTTAAGGCAGCTGCTAAGGAAGCTCATGACAGCTTCGTTGCTCATATGGATGATGATCTCAATACTGCCGATGCAGTAACTGACATATATACTCTTGTTAAGGCAGCCAATACGGCTATCGACAATAAGGCTTCCAAGGAAGCTCTTAAGGTCGCTCTTGATATGTTGAACGAGATCACGGATGTATTGGGTATCGTCCTTAAGGTAGAGGAGGATATCCCTGCCGAGATCACGGATCTTGTAGAGCAGAGAGCCGCTGCCAAGAAGGCTAAGGACTTTGCTGAAGCTGACAGGATCAGAGATCTTATCACATCTAAGGGTTATTCCGTTAAGGATACTCCCAACGGACCTCAGGTAGAGAAATTATGATAGTACCTTTTATCGCATCGGATCTTCGTGAGATCAATTCATCTTCGCTTGCTTATATCGGCGATGCCGTCTATGAGCTTTATGCCAGATGTCATGTCTCATTGAGGTCATCCTCTCAGTCGGGTAAGATGCATAAGATGACGATCAAGTATGTAAGTGCGGCATCTCAGGCTCTGGCCGTAAGGGCATTAGAGCCTGAGCTTACCGAGATCGAGGACGATTTCTTCAGGCGAGGTAAGAATTCCAATCCGGGTACAATGGCAAAGAATTCAAGTCCTGCCGAATATATGTATGCGACAGGATTCGAGACTCTAATAGGATATCTTTTCCTCAATAATGAAGAGGAGAGGCTCGAGTACATCATTAATAAAGCTTTTGAGGTGATAGACAGTGAAGGATAACAGGAATAGCGGTAAGAACTTTCGAAAGAATGACAGACCTTCCGGGAACTTGCGTCCTGCTCTGACCGAGGCGCAGGAACCTACGTCCGACAGACTCGAAGGCAGGAACAGCGTTAATGAAGCACTTACTGCCGGACGTGAGATCAATAAGCTCTGGATTCTTGAACCTCAGGGCGGTCAGAGACTCGATCCGGGACTCCATAAGATACTCGAGGAAGCCAATAAGCGTAAGATCGTAGTCATAAGATCCCCTCGAAATGTACTGGACAGGATGAGCCAGACTCATAATCATCAGGGCGTTATCGCTGCTGTTGCAAGTCATGAATATGTGCAGATCGATGATATACTCGCCAAGGCTCAGGAAGAAGGGCATGCACCGTTACTTGTCGTACTGGACGAGCTCAAGGATGCATATAACTTAGGTTCTGTATTAAGGATTGCTGATGCCGCAGGCGTTGACGGTGTTATCATACCTAAGCACAGATCTATCGGACTGGATTCCGTAGTTGCCAAGGCATCTGCAGGTGCCATCGAATATGTTCCCGTTGCCAGGGTGACAAATATCGCTCAGACTTTAAGGGAACTTAAGGAGAGAAACGGATTCTGGGTGTGCGGCACTGCTGCCGAAGGATCTACTCCTTATGATAAGGCAGACTATAATGGCGCTCTTGCGATAGTCATCGGAAGCGAGGGTGAGGGTATGAGAGATTCGGTCCGGAAGGAATGTGATTTTCTTCTGTCGATCCCGATGGCAGGCAGAGTAAACAGCTTAAATGCGGCAGTTGCTGCAGGTATCGTTATCTTTGAGGCGGTAAAGGGAAGATCATGATCATAAAAAAGCATGTAAGGCGCATAGCATCTATAGTTATGGCATCCGTAATGCTGATGTCTGTAACATCATGTAACCTTCGTGCTTTCAGATCCAAGATAATAAGTGACCCGATCACTCCTCAGGAGCTTGCAAGGCTCATGATCACGGCAATAAATAATAAGAAGAATGCCCCTGATGTCTATTCTTCCATTCCCGAGGTACAGCGTGACGGATTGAGTTATTCATACTTTATCCAGTACGTTGATATCATGAGCCGTATTTCCGGTGAAAACGGAGATATATCGGCTTTCAGGATGCTCAGTGATGAAGAGGTAAGCGCCGTTACCGAATATCAGGACAACAGTTTTTACGGTAACCTTATCGGAGTCGAATTCCTATACGATTCCGAAGATGCCGATCCCGTATATATAATCATGTCAGAGGACAGTTCGGGAATGGCATATCTTTCCGAGGAATGGATCACGGAATCGATCGATATATATAATTACGGTGAGCATTATTTTCAGTTGATATATGAGCCAAATCTTGAAGGACTCTTTACGCTTCTCCGTCCGGGACTTGATGAACTCTTTACCGATGATGCCGTTAATAATATGGCCCAGGAATATATTGATTATTACAGGCTTAGAGTACGAACACCCAGAGAGGAATTCCATATCGTTACTCTGCTTCCGGAGCATATGTGCATCGAGATCCCCGAGACGGTAAATTCCAGAGGTTCCAGGGTGCTGTCGCATTATGTTGATTTCTACCTTTCGGATGATTCATATGATATAGAGGATATCCTTCCCAGCGAACCTGATCTTTCTCTTCTGACCGTGAGCGGATCGGATACTG
>CACZPC010000043.1 GCA_902782985.1 Oscillospiraceae bacterium | reverse complement strand
TTCCTGAGCGTAGTCTGTGATCTTGAAGAACCACTGAGTCATGTTCTTCTTAACGACTTCGCTGTCACATCTTTCGCACTTGCCGTCTATTACCTGCTCGTTGGCAAGTACAGTCTTACACTTGTCGCACCAGTTAACGGGTGCATTCTTACGATATGCAAGACCTTTGTTGTAAAGCTGGATGAAGAGCCACTGATTCCACTTGTAGTATTCGGGAGTACATGTGGCAAGCTCATAATCCCAGTCGAAAGTCGCGCCCATCTCGCGAAGCTGTCTTTCCATCGTTTCGATGTTCTTGAAAGTTGAATCCTGAGGATGGATACCTGTCTTGATGGCATAGTTCTCGGCGGGAAGTCCGAAAGCATCAAATCCCATGGGATGGAATACGTTATAACCCTGCATCCTCTTCATTCTTGACCATGAATCGGTAAGAGAGTAGTTATACCAGTGACCGAGGTGGAGATTAGCACCCGAAGGATAGGAGAACATCTCAAGACAGTAGAGCTTCTCGCCTTCCTTGTTCGGATCGAACTTATAAAGTCCGGTCTCTTCCCATTTCTTTTGCCACTTGCGATCGATATCAACTGAATAAGGCATATATATTATTCCTTTCTTCAAATATTTACTGATTAAACTATAAAATTCTATCACAGGCACATAATAAATTGAAATATATTTGCAATCTTTTGCCACATTCCGTTAATTGATTTATGTACCTGTTACGCTATAATAGAATTGTTTTATATGAATTTTACGGCGTTTTTACGCTTTCTTACATAGAGGTATTAATATGGGTCTTGGAATGGAAATCGGTATCGATCTCGGTACCAGCAGCGTGTTGATCTATGTCCGCGGTAAAGGTGTAGTTCTTAAGGAACCTTCCGTTGTAGCAGTAAATAATAAGACAGGTAAGGTACTGGCAGTAGGTGAGAGTGCATCGTTGATGCTCGGTCGTACTCCCGGTGTAGTTGAAGCGATCAGACCCCTTCGTGAGGGAGTTATCTCAGACTTCAGAGCTACTGAAGTAATGCTCAAGGCATTTATCGGAAGAGTATGTAACGGTCTTCGCGCCACCTATTTTAAGCCGACGATCGTAGTCTGCGTTCCTTCGGTTATCACACCCGTAGAGCAGCAGGCTGTAGAGAATGCCTGCCGTCATGCAGGTGCCAAGGATGTATTCCTTATTCGTGAGCCTATTGCCGCAGCTATCGGTGCGGGTATCGATATTACCAAGGCGTGCGGTTCCATGGTAGTCGATATCGGAGGCGGTACGACCGATATCTCCGTAATCTCACTTTGCGAGCCTGTTGTCGATGCTTCGCTTAAGGTTGCAGGTGACAAGTTCGATGAAGCTATCATCAAGCATGTAAGACGTAAGCATAATATCCTCATCGGTGAGAAGACAGCCGAGATGCTCAAGATACAGATCGGTTGTGCATACCCCAGAGACGAGGAGCTCACACTCGACGTTCGAGGAAGGAACCTGATCACCGGTCTTCCTTCCACCGTTACGGTATCTTCCACGGAGATGCTTGAAGCACTTGAGGAACCCGTATCATCCATCTTCGAAGCAGTACATGTAGTACTTGAGAAGACACCCCCGGAGCTTATGGCGGATATCTCACAGAGAGGTATCGTAATGACAGGCGGAGGAGCACTTCTTTACGGACTTGACCGTATGCTGGCGACTAAGATCGGAATCGATGTCTATATCGCTCAGGATCCCATTTCATGTGTAGCGATCGGTACGGGTAAGGCATTAGACATGATGGACAAGTTTGCCGCTTTAGGTGATCAGGCTTGATCAATCAGGATAAATATCGATTTTTATCTATGTATCATAAGGGCACTTTCGGAATCTCGAAGGTGTCCTTTTTGTTGCATTATGACCGCATTCGGATCCTCATAAATACCGTAATATAGCGATTGACTAAGATAAAAGGTCGTGATATCATCCTTGCAATAGACGGATTGTTTGTCCGGTTTTTATCCCGATTACAATAGTGTCAATATTTTAAATTCCTTTACATGAGGTAATTATGTCAGAAATCGATCAATTGATCTCCAAGTCCAAAGAAGACCTTGAAGCAATCGCGGTCCAATTCGGTGACTTTACCCCCGAGGTAGCAGCTACGAAGACGAAGGAGGAGTTGATATCCGTTATTAGCGGTACTCCCATTGAACAGATAGCTCCGGCCAAGGCATCCAAGGCACCTGCCAAGAGAAGCAGGAAGAAGGCCGTTACCGAAGATAAGGCTGAAGACAAGGCGCCCGAGGCTCCTGCAGACGAAGAGAAGAAGGAAGTGAAGAAAGCTGTCAGGAAGACGGCTAAGAAGACTTCCAAGAAGGCCGAGGATGAAGCTGCCAAAGCTGAACCGGAGGCTAAGGAAGAGAAGAAAGCTCCCGCCAAGAAGACAACACGCAAGAAGAAAAGCGATAATATCTCCATAGAGGAGGTGGCAGCATCCGAAGCCACTGCCGAAGAGGCAAAGAAAGAGGATGCAGTCGAGTCTCCCAAGGAAGAGAAGAAGCCTGCCAGAAAGAGCAGGAAAAAGAAGACCGAGTCTGTTCCCGAAGAGACACCTTCCGAAGAGAAGAAGGAAGAGGAAAAGCCTTCCGAAGCATCTTCAGGCGACGGTAAGGCCGAAGGTGATGAAGTGGCTGCTCCTGCAGCTGTCAAAGCTGAGAAGACAGCTTCCAAGAGCAGAAAGAGAAGGATCTCTTTCGGTCCTGCTCAGACTCCTACGGCAGTCGATATACCCGCAGAGGAGGCAGCTGCCGAAGAACAGCAACCTGCCGAGCCGGCTCCCGCACCGGAGATCCAGTATAAGGAGATCGAAGGTATCCTTTCTATAGGCGGTGAGAACAGGAATGAATTCTGCGGATTCGTTCACAGATCCAATTATCTTCCCGGTGAGGAGGATGCATATGTTCCGGGTCAGATGATCAAGAGGCTCGGACTTAGGAAGGGCGATAAGATCAAGGGACTTGCGGCTCCTGCAAGAGGCAAGGATAAATACGCTCCTCTTCGTAAGGTACTCGCTGTCAACGATATCGAGATCCCTGAGGATTCTGATTTTGAGATGATCAGGAAGCGTCCCAGATTCGAGAATCTTACAGCCATCTATCCCGATCAGAGACTTACTCTCGAGACCGGTGCGGAGGATCTTTCTACTCGTATCATCGATCTTTTTTCTCCCATCGGTAAGGGTCAGAGAGGTATGATCGTATCTCCTCCCAAGGCAGGTAAGACTATCCTCCTTAAGAAAGTTGCCAATTCCATCACTGCAAATAATCCTAACTGCAAGGTCATCGTTCTTCTTATCGATGAGCGTCCCGAGGAAGTTACGGATATGCAGAGATCCATCAAGGGCGAGGTCGTATATTCCACATTCGACAAGCGTCCCGAGAATCACGTAAGAGTAACAGAGCTTGTACTCGAGAGAGCTATGAGACTTGTAGAGCTCGGAGAGGACGTAGTTATCCTTCTTGACTCCATGACAAGACTTGCAAGAGCTTATAACCTTACGATCAATCCTACCGGCAGGACTTTGTCGGGAGGTCTTGATCCGGGATCTCTCTACGGTCCGAAGAGATTCTTCGGTGCTGCTCGTAATATCGAATTCGGCGGATCACTTACCATCATAGCGACTGCTCTTATCGAGACCGGTTCGCGTATGGATGAAGTAATATTCGAGGAATTCAAGGGAACCGGTAATATGGAGGTAGTCCTCGACAGGAGACTTGCCGACAGACGCATCTATCCTGCTATCGCAGTCGATAAGTCCGGTACCAGAAGAGAGGATCTTCTTCTTTCCGCCGAGGAGCTTGAGTCCGTATGGCTTACTCGAAAGGCGATCGCTGAAGTTGATACTCTTGCCGCCACTTCGGCAGTTATCAACTACATGAAGAGGACAACGAGCAATGCGTCTTTTGTCCTTTCTGCCAAGAAGTCATTCTCGGTAGATTCATGATTGACAAAGAGAACTAAAGAGAGTAATATTTCGTAGTTACTATTTAAATCCGGTATGGCATACGTGCGCCAGTCTGTACGCGCCATATCTTTGATGAGAGGTGAGATCAATGAAGAGCGACATTCATCCCAAGACTTACTTGGTTACAGTTAAGTGTGCTTGCGGTGCTACATTTGAGACACTTTCCACGAAGGAAGACCTTCGTGTTGATATCTGCTCAAACTGCCACCCTTTCTACACAGGTAAGCAGAAGCTTGTAGACGCAGGCGGACGTGTTGACAAGTTCAACAAGAGAATGGGAAGAGCATAATCCCGTTCGAGCGATCGAGAATCGTTATTGTAGGCGGCTTCGTAAGAGGCCGCTTATTTTTTTGCTCGTTTTTGTCATGTATCGGTCTTGAGTTTATCGTGTTCTGTCTTTGCTCTGTCGTTATGCTCCTCTTGATCTTCGCAACTATGATCAATACTGATAACAGACTGACGTCGTTTTTCCGTGAACATATTCCCGAGATATTGATACTGTCATACAGTATCTTCTTTATCAAGTTTACGTTGGCAAGGGCAAGGGATCCCTGGTATGACCGGTTCCCCTTAAGCCTGGTGGTAGGATCATTAGTCGAGTTGGGGATCGCAATAGCAGGCGCGGTTGTGCTGAGAAAGCTCTTTGGAGCAGATAAAAGACAGTGATATAATTACTGACAGGGAATAGATATGAGGTTAAGAATATGCGGAAAAGGTCATTTGTATCCACGATAGTTGTTGTTGCCGTCATTTTGATCCTGATAGGCGGTTTTATCAGCGTCTTTGCCACGAGATCGAGCGGGGCTGAACAGACGTTGAAAGAAGATATTAAGCAGGAATCCGATGAATGTGATGTCGAAGTAACGGCTGTAATAGTCTCTCTTGCAGACAAGGAAGCGGATGAAGGCAGCGGTACTCTCTATGCTCCGGTCTA
>CACZPC010000042.1 GCA_902782985.1 Oscillospiraceae bacterium | reverse complement strand
GATAGCATTTCCCTCAGTCTTATCGGAAATACCGTAGCCGTCCAATACCATCAAAACTACAGGTTTCTGTCTCATAGTGAATCTCCTCTATAATAAATATATTTATTAGCCGCTAATGATTATAAACGCATATCGAAAGTCATTCAACACGCTATAAACACAAAAACAGCCGCCTCAAACAAAGCGGTTGTTGTCTTTATCGTACATATAGTCAAGCTTCTTCAAAGCCTCCTCGATGTAAGCCTTATCCACTCCGAAAGAGGAACAGAACTCATCAAGCGAAGAATAGTTATCTCGAAGCTGGGTATTTACAAAGCTCAAGAGCATTACGGGATCCTTGGGTATATTCATATTCGTCACCTCCCCTATTGATAGCGAAAATATTCTACCACATTGAAAACATCATCTCCTTGGTGTAAAATTACACCTACGAATAGGAATGGAGCATCGTATGACGAGAGAACAGTTTATCAAGGAAGCAAACAAGGCACTTAAGCTCGTAAGGACCGAATACGGTCTTACGCAGGACAAGATGGCCGTGATCCTGGGCATTTCCAAGAAGACACTCGTCGAATCCGAGAAGGGACGCCGCTCCATCGGCTGGACGGAGGCCGTCGCGCTCGTCACCATCTTCCAGTCGAGCACCATCCTTCAGAATTCTTTCGGCGGCGACCCGGTAGGAGTAGTATCGGCTCTGGCTTTCGAGGATGTAGATGTGACCTATCCCTCTACCATGGGCGGCAGAGTCTGGTGGAAAGAGATCACCAGAAAGGACGGATTTAAGATCCAGCAGAATATAATATCTTCCCACTACCGACTCCTCGACAGCGAAGATCGCAGGCTCATCTCTTCTTTCGATCTGAACGAAGTAAAAGAATATCTCGATACGATAAGCTGACCGCTCCGAAGTTCTCAGTAGCAGTTCTTCTCGACTCCGCGGCCTCGAAGCTGACATGTCTGATCCATCTTCGCCGAATAGTCCCTTATCTTTTTGCAAGCGTCGGAATTCCAGATAGCTCTCCATTTATCGGTCATGATATTCCCAAGCGGCTCATCCGAGAGCCAGCTCTGACAGGGCACCACATTGCCCGAAGGAGTGATCGCCATATTGCTCAGGCAGGCACCGCACGACGGCACCGTAAGCCTCATCTCCCGAAGCTTTTCTTCTTCGATCCATCCGGGCGAAGTAAAGCTGATCTCCATATCATTAGCATAAGCATAATCGACCGCATCCTTAAGCACGGAATACAGTTCTTCGCTCGTAAGCTGTGTCTCGACCGATGCGTCTTCGGTGGCATTACCGGTGAGGATCAGCCCCGAACATGTGACATACATAACGCCCAGTTCATGAAGGAATTCAAGCGTCTTACTGTAGTCCTTATTGAGCGTGCAAAGGGGCGTATTGATGCTGAGGTTCAGACCGGCTGCCAGAGCATTCTTTATACCCGCGACCGTCTTATCGAAATTAGCCGCTCCCACAAGCTTGTTATGCACATCCGCATCCGATGAATAGAATGTCACCTGAACGCTGTCCAGATCCGCATCATAAAGTTTCCCGCAAAGCTCGGGCGTCAGCTTTACGCCGTTTGTATTAAGTCGCGTCACGAACCATCTGGATGCTTCGATCAGCTCGGGGAGATCATCCCTCATGGTAGGCTCGCCGCCGGTGAAAGTAAGCTGCGATATCTTGGCTTTCTGCAAGGTCTTTATGACCGACTTCCACTCATCGGTCGAAAGCTCCTTCTCCTCGGCACATTTCTGATCTGCGGCATAGCAGTGAAGGCACTTCTGATTACAATGCCAGTTGCCGTCCTTCGTCATGGCGGACACCATGAGATCCATCCTGTGAGGCGCACTCATATAAGGCGCATATTCGCCTATCGTTATGGGCTTATTATCCGAAATGACCTCCTCGCCCCTGGCGATACATTCGAAGATACCGATCATGTTATCAAGATCATCTCTCAGGACCTCATCCTTAACGCGCGGAAAAACCTTCTTTACCCCCGCGAAAGTATCCTTAAGGATCTTATCAAGTTCCTCGTCGCTCATGGGCTTTTCGCCGAAAGCATTAACATTACGGATATATTCGGACAGCAATATTGCCCACGACTCATTGATGGGCAGGATATCCTGTCCGTTGATTATTACCAGCGTCGATACCGTTTTGAAGGGTATGAACCTGGGCGGGATCAGGTGTATCCTGATGACTCCCGGGCCGTTGGGATTCCATGTCGTATGAAGGACTCCCTTCCAGTTCTTAAGTTCATATAATTTCTGATTCAGCATTTCTTACCGGCTCCTTCCTGAAGCTTTGCTCTTACTCTTGAAGAAGAGAGCTTAGTCCCGTAGAAATCCTTCTTTGAGCAACCTGCACGACCGCCGCCGGCACACGCACATGCACAGGCACATGCACAGGCGCAACCGCCGCCATAGTGATGATGGCCTCCGCGATACCCTCCGCCTTCGTAGCCGTCACCGATAGCCTTCATCTTGATGACAATACAGGCAATGATTATCACGGCGTACACAAACGGTCCGAAAAAAGCTTTCGATGGAAGGTGTCTGACATTATGATTTTTGAAATTGTAAGCATTTCGAGAATATGTGATCTTGACATTGGTCCTCTGACCATGCGAAAGGCTTCCCGTCCAGACATAATAACCGTCGAGAGCCCCACGTTCGGGATTGACCCACAATACTTTATCGGTCCTCCAGCGGATCGTATAAGTCGTTACGTCTATCTCGTTGAACCAGCCCGGCGTAAAATCATAGACCATATGATTACCGTCACTTTGGAACATATTGTACTGAGTGAACTCATAGTGAAATTCAAACGTATCACCGGCTCTGTATGAACGGTTGAAGTCGATCCTGATGTAGTCCTTGCCGCCTTCGCTGTAATAAGCTGCTTTCTTGATATTGCTGCTCAGAGCCTTGACATTATCCACGTCATCATTAGGTACGCCGATCTTGACCCATGTCAGAGGACCCTCTATGTTGGAAAGTACGGTCCACGTAATGCGATAGTCCATCTTCAGGGAACCGTCATCATTCACACTTACGGTGATCGCATAATTATCGATCCTGTCAACACCTGATGCTGCCTGAACCGGCATTGCGGGCACAAGAAATACTACGGCTATAAGGACCGTAAATATTCCACATAAGATACGTCTGAGAATACCCTTAGTCATTGTTAGTCCCCCCCTTTTATCCCAATGCTCATTATCGCACATTTACTATCACAAAGGAATAATGATCAGTCTTCATTATCAAGTCCGTTGACAAGTAAACTTGGCATATGCAATAATCGCATTGCAAAGTAAACTTGGCAAGAGGTATGCGTAACAATGTTAAAAAAGATCATCCTCGCACTGGCGGTGCTAATGACAGGTATCGGCATATTCATGTGGGTCTACGGAGCTTCTTGGATATATACGCTCGATAATGACTACATGCTCATAGATCCTTTCGATCCCGATTCCTTTAAGCCCGGAGCATACGGCTCCATAAGCCTTGATCCCGGATCGATCTGGCCTATAAGCAGCGATCTTTCCGCAGCATGGGTATATAAGGATGTCGACGGAGAAGAGTGCGGCATGGTGATCCCTCTGGAAGGATTTAACTTCAACGAAGCATATTCTGCGGTATCCGGACTGTCCTATGAAGATAAGGACGGTAATACCCGAGTGATGGTAGAAGTAGTCGAATGCCCAGTTGATCAGAGGCAGGCAGTCCTTCAGGGCATATTCGATACAAATGAGATGACATATAAAAGTGCTCTCTCTTATGAAGATGCCGACCCTTCTTATATAGAATATATGGAATATGCCGTGTCAGACGAAGGAAGACAGGAGATCGAAGATATGACGTCGCAATATAAATGTATCGTCGTATCCTCCGCCAACTTCCCGCTCATCAAGGGCATAGG
Source organism: Oscillospiraceae bacterium (assembly GCA_902782985.1). Lineage (GTDB taxonomy): Bacteria > Bacillota > Clostridia > Saccharofermentanales > Saccharofermentanaceae > Saccharofermentans. Next base: position 191 of record CACZPC010000042.1, on the reverse strand, counting down.
TATAGCTCTTACCGTCATAGGAGCAGTATTACTTACGATCACTCTGCTCACATTCAAGTTCAGCCCCCGTAAGATAGTATTGGGTGTTCTGGTTCTGGTCCTCGCGGGCCTTTCCGTCTGTCTTATATCTCAGAGGAAGAAGATCTCCACCATCGCTTCCCTCAAGGAATATAAGGACGGCGTATACACAT
>CACZPC010000041.1 GCA_902782985.1 Oscillospiraceae bacterium | reverse complement strand
CTTTGTACAAGCAGGAAGATACAGAGCATTGCGGCAATGGTGATATTGGTCCACCATGCTTCATCAAGACCCAATGAGGAAACTATATTCTTGATGGTACTGAGTGAGAGTACTCCGAAGAGTGTTCCGATGATGTCGCCGACACCTCCGGTAAGCATCGTACCTCCGATGATGGAGCTGGCAATGGCATTCATCTCCGCACCTGCAGCATGAGAGGGTGAGCCGGATCCTACATGCATGAAGTAGACAAATCCGCCTATACCCGAAAGGATTCCGCACATAAGATGAGCCATGAATTTCGTATACGTAACATTGATACCGAGCATGTTGGCACTCTGATTATTTCCGCCTACCGCATAGAAACCTCTGCCCAGCTTCGTCCAGCGAAGAAGAACGAAGAGAAGGAGAACGATCACAAGTGCGACGATAACACCGATCTCCACATATGCGGGAACATAGTTGCCGGCTTTGTTTATCGAACCCATGCCGGGCACCGTGATCCTGGTAGCCTTAAGTGCCAGGAATTCCTCATTCTCTACATTGAACTGCGTGGCATTCACTATGGTGGTCATACCTTTGGCGAAGAACATTCCCGCCAGCGTGACTATGAAAGGCTGTATCTTCAGATATGAGATCAGGAATCCCTGAACGATCCCGAACGCCAGACCGATACCGAGGGAGATAAGAAGCGCCGTCACGACATTTCCGCCGTGGTAATCAAGATGAACAGCGCAGGCCATGCAGCAAAGTGTGGTGACCTGACCGACCGAGATGTCGATACCGCCGGTGATCATGACAAGGCTCATGCCGCAGGACAGGATTATAAGAGCCGCATTCTCGTTAAGGATATTGAAGAATGTCTGAGGCTTGGAGAATCCCTTCCCCAGGAATATGACAGCACTCGCGTACATGACCAGGAATACCGCCACGGTAATGATAAGAAGGACACGGGTATCCGTCATCGTCTTTCTGTCCGGCAGCTTCCTGAGCTTAGGGACCTGAGTTTGAGTATTAGCAGACATATCAGACCGCCTCCTTACTTACTGCTTTAGCGGGGAAGAGCTTTTTCTTAAGATCTCCCATCTTTTCGCGAACGATGGGTGCGCTAAGCACTACGAGAATGATTACTACCACAGCCTTATAAGCCGAGATCTCCGCAGAGCTGACATCATATTTATAAAGTGTCGTCGTTAAGAACTGGATAACATATGCACCGATAACGGATGCCGTCATATTGAACTTACCGCCGCCTAAAGCATTTCCGCCCAGAGCAACTGCCAGGATCGCATCCATCTCGATATCCTTTGCAACTACCGAGTAGTTGATGGTGGAAAGACGGCTTACCTTGATAAATCCCGCCACCGCCACGCACAGACCGAGGATAACGAACGTAATAAACTTGATCATCTGAGGATTGATACCGTTAAGCCTCGAGGAATGAGGATTGATACCTACTGCCTGCGAATAGAGTCTTAAGTTGGTAAACTTCAACGCAAGTGCAATTACGATCAGACAAGCTATGGTAATAAATACAGGCGTGGGCACCGGGATGCCGGGAATAAAGTTGCCGTAATAGCCGAACTTGGGATCGTTTATGACAGGCAGTTCATTATTGTTGATCCAGGCTGCGATGGAACGTCCTGCCGTAAACATGATAAGTGTCGCTACCATGGGCTGTATCTTGAAGTAAGCAACCAGCGTGCCGTTGAATGCACCGAAGATCATCGATACGATACAGCAGATAAGAAATGCCACTATGACCGGGGCCTGAAGCGTATCAGCTCTCGTATTCGTGCCGCAGAGGACTCTGAGGATGACCGATCCCGCGATGGCGATGGTAGCTCCGACAGAGATATCCTGTCCTCCGGATGCCGATGTGACAAGGGTCATTCCGATCGCGAGGATAACGAGTTCCGATGCACGGTCGATTATCGAAATGATATTACCCGACAGTACATTAAATCCGTCGCTGTTGGGCTGAAGCGTGATCTGAAAGAACGTAGGATCGGCTATCAGATTAAACAGCACCAGGATAAGCAGTGCCGCGATCGGTATAAAGATCTGCTGACGGATGATCGACTTAGCGATATCAGCGAAAGATTTGTTTGTCTTTATCTTATTAGAAGACATCAGGATTCACCTCCTGCAATAGTTGCCATGATCTTATTCTGGGTAAGCTCGTCGCCCTTTAGCTCGCCTACGACCTTACCGTCGCGGAGCACTACGAGCCTTGAGCAGGTACGGATCATCTCGTCGATCTCCGATGAGATGAATGTTACGCTCTTACCTTCAGATGCGAGCTTTAATACCAGCTTCTGTATCTCTACCTTCGTTCCGATATCGATACCTCTTGTAGGCTCATCGAGGATAAGGTATGAAGGATTGGCAAGAAGCCATCTGGCAAGGATTACCTTCTGCTGGTTACCTCCCGACAGTGACTTGACGGGAGTCTCCGAGGAAGCGGTCTTGATATTCAAAAGCTTGATATACTCATCCGCGAACTGCTCCGCCTGTGCTCTCGAGATCGGTTTAAAGAATCCTTTCATGACCTGAAGAGCCAGGATGATATTATCTCTTACCGACAGATCACCGACGATACCGTCGCGCTTACGATCCTCGGGGAGATACGAGATACCGTGCTTCATTGCATCCAGCGGCTTGTTGATCTTTACCGGCTTGCCGTCTATCAGGACTTCGCCGCCGTTTACCTTATCGGCACCAAAGATGGCGCGCACGCATTCGCTTCGACCGGATCCCAGAAGTCCCGTAAAGCCGTTTACCTCACCCTTATGGATCGCAAAATCAAAGGGCTTTATGCCGGTAGTGCCGTCCAGCTGTCTGCATTCATAGACGGGCGTCGACCCGTAATCTATCTGTTTGCTGTCCGAGTCACTCTTGATATCGGCCATATCATCGAAATCCTTACCGAGCATCTTGGATACGAGCTGTACACGCGGAAGATCTTCTATAACATATTCTCCGACCAGCTTACCGTCACGAAGAACGGTGATACGATCGCAGACCTCATATACCTGTTCAAGGAAATGTGTAACGAATATGATGCCTACTCCCTTCTTCTTAAGGCCCGTCATCAGCTTGAAGAGCTTTGCCACCTCCTGCTCATCGAGCGAAGACGTGGGCTCGTCTAATATAAGCACCTTACAGTTCATATCTACCGCACGTGCTATGGCGATCATCTGCTGGACCGCTATGGAGCAGCTTCCCAGCTGCTGCGCGGGGATCGCGGGGATACCGAGTTCATCGAGCAATCGTCCCGCATCCGCGTTTATCTTCTTCCAGTTAGTAAAATGTCCCTTAGTCCTGCCGATATACATATTCTCGGCAACCGTAAGATTAGGGCAGAGCGTGATCTCCTGATATACAGTACTGATACCGATATTCTGAGCATCCTGAGGAGACCTTATGACGACGGGCTTGGAGCTGCCCTTGATATAAACTTCTCCGCCGTCCTTATGGTAGACACCGGTAAGCACCTTGATCAGTGTAGATTTACCGGCTCCGTTCTCACCCATGAGAGCGTGGATCTCTCCCTCTCTTAAAGTGAAGTCAACCTGCTCCAGTGCGCGTACACCGGGAAAGTATTTACATATACCGCGCATTTCCAAAACAGAGTTCTTTTCCATGCTTTATCGACTCCTGTTCTTTTACATAAAAAGGGTGTGCGATGCGGGTATTCCACACCGCACACCCGATAGTTTCATGTTATTTCAGCTATAGTGTCTGCTGATATCAGATACCGAAATTATCTACGTCTTCCTGTGTGATGGTAGCAGCCTCGAAGCCTCTCTCCTCCATGATGACTACCTTCTCCTTGGCACCGTTCTTGATGATGTCGTCGATATAGGAAGCCTGGAAAGGATTACACTGGCCATCGTAATTCCAGTTGCCTGCGAGGAGTTCTTCAAGAGCCCATGAGTTGCAGTCGAAGCCCATGATGATAACGTCTCCGCCTACACCGTGAGAGATGTTGGCAGCATCGAGAGCCTGTACGGCACCTCTTGCCATATCGTCATTCTCTGCGTAGATCACGTTGAACTCAGTACCGGAATCGATAACGGACTGAACGATCTGCTGTGCAGTCTCGGCATTCCACTCGGCTGTCTGCTGCTTAACGATATTCCAGTTGTCGTTGGCGTCTGCCATATCCTGAAGTGCACCGGAACGACCGATCTGAGCGGATGAACCCATAACACCCTGAATGTGGATGATATTGTACTGATCAAGATTCTGACCTGCGAGCCAGTCTACGGCTGTCTGACCTTCCTGAGCCATATCCGAAACGATGGATGCCTCATAGAGACTCTCGTCTGCATCGATAGTCCTGTCGAAAAGGATTACCTTTATACCGGCGTTCTGAGCATCCTGAAGTACGGAATCCCAGCCGGATGTACCTGCAGCGGAGATAAGAAGATAGTCGACCTCGTCCTGTACGAACTGCTGAGCCGCAGCGATCTGCTCCTCATTCTTAAGGCTGTAATAGAAAGAAGCTTCGTATCCGTTAGCTTCGGTAAATGTAGCCTTCATGTCTCTGTCGTTTGCAGTACGATAACCGGACTCGTTGGGATCGTTATTGATGATTCCGACCTTGATAAGTCCGCTGCCCTCACCTGCTGCTTCTGCAGCCTGCTTAGCTGCGCATCCTACAGCTCCGAAAGCCATCGAGAGTGCCATTGTAGCGCCGATCAGTGTTTTCAGGAATTTCTTCATTTCTTTTCCCCTCTCTGATATGTAGTTTATAGTCGAACCTGAAGACTTCCGCCTTCGTTCTGACACCATTTGACCACAACAGGAGATCTCCCTCCACGATCCTCGTATGCCTCAAAATGAATGGTCATCCTGCCCAAATACAACTTGGATAATCAAGAACAAAAAACGTACAGATCGACCTCGTATAAGAACATCTCAGGACATCTTGTTGAATATCTTCGAAAATAGATGCCGATTTCTTACGATGAGACTTACGGATGTTTGTGAATATCTTATTGCATTCTGACAACAAGTCTTAATGCCTGCTCAAAAATCTTATTATCCGCGAAGAAAAACCGATAAGATATCCGCATGCCGAAATGCTTCTGAAAGCTCATTCTGAAGATTTCTGAATTGATGCCGCCTACCCTCTCTTATAAGGTATAGATAAGCACAGGTACTTATTCTTACCGGGAGAGTAGAGATGGCCGGAATATACAGGACTATCGCATATGAACTCGAAGCGGAACTCGGGCAGATGCGCCTTGAAGGTAAGCTTCGCCTGCCCTCCGAAGACGAACTGTGCCGTAAGTTCTCCTGCAGCCGTCAGACAGTAAGATCAGCATTGGATCTCATGGTAGATAAAGGTCTTATCGTGAAGAAAAGAGGAAGCGGTTCCTACATATCAGATAAGGCAAAGAAGAAGAGCAACAAAGTATTCCTCATAGTAGAAGACGAGGATGAATATACTAATCCGGATCTTATCGCTTCCCTTAAGCCCGCACTTAAAAAGTTCGGATTCGATCTTACCTGCATCTCTACGGGCGCTTCTTACGACAGGGAAAGAGATGCTCTCTCGGAAGTCATATCCGCATGTCCCGCTGCAGTACTTATAGAACCTATCGCAGACATTATACCCAACTACAATAAGCCCTTATTGGAGGCGATACACAACAAGGATATACCCGTTATATATCTCTTCTCTTCCTACGCTTTTCCGGAGCATTCCGTGTGCATAAGAGAAGACGATATCGAAGGCGTAAAGACACTCGTATCCTACCTTAAGGAGAAGGGGCATACCGACATAGCGTGTGCATTTCGCTTAGACGATTCAAGAGGGCTTCTAAGGTACAGGAGTTTCGTAGATGCACTCCATGAGAACGGGCTGCATTTCGAGCAGCAAAGAGCATTTTTCTTCTCGTCAAAGGAGCGCCGCGAAATGCTCGGCGGAAGCGAAGAACTCCTTCTTAAGATCGCGCGTGATGTCATGAAGAACGCCTCCGCGATCCTATGCCAGAACGACGAGATCGCCTACCGTCTCCAAGAGATATTGAAAAAGGAAAGAAGATCGGATATCGAAGTCGTAAGCTTCGATAACAGCTACTACGCAAGCACCGCTTCCCGCATCACTTCCTTAGGTCACAAGAGCCGCGATCTTATAACGGCGATAACGGATGCCGTATGCCGCAAAGGATACGTTCCCGCTCCGATTGCCTGGCACATTCACATACGAAATAACGCTTAATCCTTAGGCTTAAAAAGAGGCTTATCCACTTCGGGAAGACTGTCAAAATCGTACTGGTCGTCTAAGATAGTTTCCCTCTTATTGTTATCTGCCGTTGAAGGCTTATTCTTCTTGGCTGCGATCTTCATCTCTGAAGGATCAAAACGGCATACTTCGGCAGCTCTGTCGGGATCCTCGTAGTCTCTGGGTATATCTACGGAATTATATCTTGCAAAGTCCTGGCAGGAACTGTCAGAGCCCTGATCCAAGGTCTTATAGAACTTAGGTCTCTTGGAATAGTAGCGCACTTCTCCTACGCTGTCTCCGATGTTATTGGACTTATCGAGCATAAACGCAAAGGTCAGAGTAACTAATCCAAAACCCGTCATGATGCCGAGTATTAAAGAAAAGAACGTCAACATTATCCCTGCCTCCTTCTTACGAAACGGAATGTAGATGTCTGCTGTGTCAGAGACAGGCTCTTAAGAGTCCTTCTCATCTTATTCACACCCACCGAAAACATGGCTACTATCAACATTACGATCATCAACACTACCTTAAGATTATCTCCAATATCATCGGCATGGGGACCGAAGAACATATCCTGGAAGATCAACTTATACATTAAGAAAGAGCCTACCGACAGGAGCGTTCCGAGTACGCCGTAGAGCGTATAGATCAGAGGCTTATTCCAAGGTACGCCGCATACTACCTTACCGGTCTCTCCGTTAACGAGGATCGTATTGAACTGACCCTTATAGAAGTACGTAATGAACCATGCGGGGAACATCGCATAGCGAAGAGATGTATAGTCGATCAACGTGTCGTGATATGCCCTGGTTACATTAGGCAGCGTATCACTGTTCGTACTGTGCTTTGCATATTCCTCGAATATATCCTTACCGCGCGTTTCCACCGCATCCTGAAGGTCACCGAAATCGATATCGGCTATATTGGAATAGAAGCCCAGAAGATAGTTCTCGTCAAAGGGCTTCAGCAATCCAAGGTTAAAAGGTTCAAGCCTCATGCTGCTCTCATCTGACAACATTGTCGATGATTCTACGGGAAGATTCTTGATCTCCATATAGCCCGTTCTCGCATAGTATTTGGGAACGAAATACTTACCGCGCCTCTTAGCTCCCTGAAGAGATACGGAACCGTGGTGCTCAGCGTTGACTATCCAGTACGGGATATAGATACCGCGTACATCTTCACTCCTGAACTTCTTCACCTCGCGGGGGATCGTGATACCCTTCTTGAACTCGTTACGGACCTGCTTGATCGCCTCTTCCTTACTTACCCTGAAGGGAATGATAAAGTCGGGCTTTTTATTCTTCGCTATCCTGCTGAATACAACGGAAGAACTTCCGCAATAGATACATGTAGTAGATGCCTCACTGCCGTTTACGAATACCTCACCTCCGCAGCTGCTGCAACTGTACACATATGTGTCCATATAGTCGTCTGACTCTGTCTTCTGAGGAACTACATCCTCCAGAAGATCCTTAGCATATTCTTCCACTTCATCAGGTCTGAACTTGCTCCCGCAGAAATCACAGGTCAGTCTTTGTGATGCCGGATCGAACTTGACCGGTCTTCCGCAGTTCTTACATAATGTTGCCATTTAATTACCCCTCTGTTCCATTTTGATACATTATACTTTTACGTATATATCCACACAACGATCTATGATACTACAACCTGCATCAAGGTATTGTACGTCGCCTAATCTTTTCTTTAACTGATAAGAAACTTTCTTTAACCCGAATTGACGTTGTATTTAAACTCCCTCTGTAAGATGTAACCATAAGAACAGGTACTGTTGATCTTCCAAGGAGGGACAAAAGATGAGCATGACAACGGTAAAG
>CACZPC010000040.1 GCA_902782985.1 Oscillospiraceae bacterium | reverse complement strand
TTATAACTCCCTTCACGATCGCATTTCTCCTAAGCTGAGGGATGCTTTCGATATAATCACCGAAATTGATGTCAGTCTGATCCTGACCAGTCATAACTTCATTCTTGTTCTCGTCCATTGTGCGAACAACCTCCAAAATAATAGCTTCCGGTGTAGAAGCACCTGCCGTGACACCTACAATGTCCTCATCCCTTATCTTCCCCTCGGATATCAAAGGCTGAAGATCGTCGGCACCGCCGATCAGATACGTTCTATCACAACGACTCTCACAGATGTCAAAGAGCTTCTTGGTATTCGAGCTGTGAGCCGACCCGATGACCAGCATCACGTCAGCTTCATCCGAAATCCTCGCAGCCTCAGACTGTCTGATTCCTGTCGTACTACATATTGTATCAAATATATGATTAATTGCAATTTTATTTTTACCAATTGCACAAATATTATCAAAGATATTAGACGAAAAAGTCGTCTGAGAGATCAGCAAAGTATTGTCATTATTGATTTTCAGCGTTTCGAACTCCTCCGGAGTACTTATTACCGTCACATGCCCCGGAGCCTCTCCGCAGATGCCCAGGACCTCCGGATGACCCTTAGTCCCCGTGATAATGATCTCCTTACCTTCAGCCGCGGCTTCTCTGACGATCTTATGGATCTTTTCGACAAAAGGACAGGTACAGTCAAAGACGACGCATCCCTTATCCTTAAGTATCTGCTTCTGCTCGGGCGTCACGCCGTGAGCTCTGATTATCACTTTGCTTCCCGGCGGTACGTCAGAGGCATCCTCGATTATCTCGAATCCGCCTTTCTTAAGCTCTCCGACGACTCTGTCGTTATGAGTCAGCTCGCCGAGCATGATGAGCCTGTCGCCGTCCTTGTTGTCGGCGATCATCTTATATGCCGTATCTACGGCTGTCTTGACTCCGAAGCAGAATCCCGATGACTTGGCTGTTATTACCTTCATTCTTTGATATATCCCAGAAGCGTCTCGAGTGTCTCTTCGATACCGATGTTATCGGTATTTATCTCAACGGCGTCATCTACCTTTACAAGAGGAGAAGCTGCTCTCTCACTGTCCTGCTTATCTCTTTGGATTATGTCCTTGAGGACTTCCTCGTAGTTCTGTGTCCTGTCTCCCTTAGCTTCCAGTTCAAGAAGCCTTCTCTCGGCTCTTTTCTCGGAAGAAGCCGTAAGGAAGAACTTGTACTTGGCATCAGGAAGGACCTTACTTCCGATATCCCTTCCGTCTAATACAAAGCTCTGATCCGCGGCGATCGCTCTCTGCATACGTACCATCTCTTCCCTTACAAAAGGATGAGCGCTTATGGCGGACGCTGCCATGGACACTTCGCCGGTCCTGATTATTCCGGTAACGTCCTCTCCGTTTAAGATCATGTGCTGCTCACCGTCTGTAAACTTTACCTCTATCTTTGTCTCAGAGAGAAGTTCCTTTACTTTATCGGCATCCTTGGGATCTATTCCCTTCTTGATAGCGGCAACACCGCATGTCCTGTACATTGCACCCGTATCAAGATACATAATGCCCAATTTCTTTGATACACCCTTTGCAAGGGTACTCTTACCGGATCCCGAAGGTCCGTCTATTGCTATCTGATAGATCTCACTCATGGTTGTTCCTCCCCTATGATATCTGTATCTCTGTCTCTTCCGACTTCGTAGACCCTGTACTGCGACCACAAAGTCTCAAGAGCTTCAAACGAATTGATTATATGCTCTCTTCTGTGCATTCCCAGCGTAACCAGGAGAGCATTTATAAGCGAGAGCGGCGCTGCCAGAGAATCCACGAAGGAAGCCATGCTCGACTTTGCAAAGAGCTTGATATCGGCATATTCGGTCATCGCAGTATTATCCTTATCTGTAATGACAATGGTCCTCGCGCCTCTCTTCTTGGCATATTCCATGGAATTGATGGTACGCTGCGAATACCTCGGGAACGATATTCCGATCATGACATCTTCTGATGTAATAGGCATGATCTGCTCGAATACCTCATTGGTACTGTTGCTGTGGATGTGGATAACATCGTCGAACAGTAATGTCATATAGAAATGCATGAAAGAAGACAGCGGCGAACTCGATCTTAAACCCATGATATATATCTTACGGGCATTCAAAATCTGCTTGACCGCCTCAGACATCTGCTCCTCATCAAGCTCGGCTATAGTATCCTTGAGATTTTCCATATCACCGCGCATTATGTCCCTTATAGCCATGGAATCATCTGAAAAACGCTCCGTATAATTAAGCCTCTGTACGGATGTAAGCTTGGACTTGAGCTCTTCCTTTAATGCATTCTGGAAATGCGGATATCCGTCAAATCCCAGCTCCATCGTAAATCTTACGACCGTCGACTCACTTACACCTGTCTCTTCTCCGAGCTTTGCGGCCGTCATATAGGCGGCCTTGTCATAGTCGCTCAGGATATAATTGGCTATGGCCTTATGGCCCTTGCTCATCTCGGGAAGTCTTGATTCAATAAGACCTATAATGCTTTCCATTACTGCTCCTCCTCGGAATTTCCGGCAGATGCCATATAATTCTCAATGGAGATCTGTCTGTCATCATTACCGGCGGCTTTCTCGAGCGAATCCTCAAGATCCCTGATCGTCTTATAGCTCATAAGCTCCATCGAAGGCAACTCATCGACTGATTCTATACCGAATTCAAGAAGAAACTGCTCTGTCGTAGAGAAAAGAGAAGGTCTTCCCGGAGCATCGAGAGTACCGGATTCGCATATCCAACCTCTGTCCAGGAGCCTGGAGATGATACTATCGCTGGAGACGCCTCTTACGGCCTCCACCTGAGCTCTGGTGACAGGCTGATTATATGCAATGACGGCAAGAGTCTCATAAGAAGCCTGAGACAAAGGCGGCTTGGCCTTGGGGCTGAAGTACCTTTCGAGCACCTTCTTCATGCCGGGCTTGGTACACATGATATAGGAATCTTCGATCTTCCTTATAAGCAGTCCGCCCCAGGGATCATTCGTATAATCCACGATAAGCCTGTCCATGGCTTCTTCGATAGTCTTCTTGTCGATATTAAGTATCTCGGAAAGCTTAGCCAATGACATGCTCTCGCCTGATGCGAAAAGCAAAGCTTCGCAAGCTGCGGATACTTCCTGTACGGGCAATTCAAACTTATCCGTGATCAGTTCACTCATTGATTCTCACCCATTCCTTTATCTTCTATAAGTATTACGTCGAACGGCTTTTTCTGCTGAGCCGTGATCTTATTTCCTCTCAAAAGCTCCAACACTGCCAGGAATCCTACGATCCTGTCGATTTTCTCCGGCGGCTCATCCTTATCAAACAGCTCGTGGAAGAACATCCTGCCGCGTTTGGAGATGGCGAGCCAGACGGACTTCATCCTCTCTCTTACTGAGAGCTTATCCTTCTTAAGTATATGCGTGATCTTAGCGGAGATATCGGCAAATCTGATCTCATTACGCCTGCAGACGTTAGCTACAGCCTCGTCGAATTCCGCTGATACGAACTCCTGAGGAGGAAGCTTGATCTCGATATCCATCGCCTTGGCAGTAGACGGTATTCTGTAATAGCAATCGGAATAGATATCCTGACGTTCCTTGAGCTCACCGGCCAGAAGCTTACATCTCTTATATCTTAAGAGACTTATGACGAGTTCCTCACGAGGATCTTCCTCCACATCTTCATTATCGCCCTTACGCCCCGGGAGCATCATCCTGGACTTGATATGCACCAGCGTCGCCGCCATAACCAGAAACTCCGACGTTACCTCCATATCCATGGACTCCATCTTGGCGATAAAATCCATATACTGTTCGGTAATGTCGGAAATAGGGATATCGTATATATCGATATCATTCTTTTCTATAAGGTGAAAAAGAAGATCCAGAGGACCTTCAAATTCTCGTATCTTAAGTGCGGGTCTCTCATGAGCAGTTATCATAATCCACCCAGAAGTATCCTGATGATCGTATTGACCAATCCTATCACAAATGCGAAAGGGATCTCTATCAGACCGATCAGCGGTCCGAGTATGCTGATACCGGAGAAAGAAGCTGCAAAGATCACAAACATGAGCACTCTGGGCGCATACATCATGAATACCCTGTACCAGTGTTTATATCTTATCTTATAAGGCAGTAGCTCTTCGATTATGTGATATCCGTCAAGCGGAGGTATCGGCAGAAGGTTAAAACCCAGAAGTCCGAGTGAGAAGCTTGTTATCGCCCCCATAAGTTCGGAGATAGCAAACAGAGCGGGATTGGCATTTACGTTGACCGTACAATCCATTATCGTCCATATCATGCTGCTTAAAAGCGCCAGGATGAAATTACCCGTAACGCCTGCAATACTTACCAAGATGACCATCAGACGACTGCTCTTGAATCTTGTGAGCAATGTCCTGTTAAAGGGTACGGGTTTACCCCATCCGAATCCCAGAAGAAGGATCATCATAGTACCGATGGGATCTACATGCGCTAAAGGATTTAATGTAACCCTGCCCATGCTGCGCGGTGTCGGATCACCGAGCCAGTCGGCGATCTTGGCATGCATGAATTCGTGGAAAGAAAAAGTAAGAGTCAGCGCAAACAGGAAGATAATGATATAGAACATTACCTCCTGCGCTGTATATCCGCCTCTTATAAGTTGAGTCAGCATTATCGATTATGCCTTCCTGAGCGAGAGGTTTATCTTCTCACCGTTAACGGACCACTCACGAATGTTCTCCTCGCTTCCCGTACCTGCAGTAATGGATGTAGCAAGTACTTCAGCTGCGATCACATCCTTCTTATGCTCGATAACGGCGCCGAGCTTGTCATTGCCGCTATATGTAAGAGCGATACGGTCAGTAACCTGAAGACCTTCTGTCTCCTTACGCTGATTCTGGATCTTGGAGATGATTTCTCTTACAAGACCTTCCTCGATAAGATCTTCTGTAAGAACGGTATTAAGAGAAACCGTTACGCCCTTATCGGACTGTGTGGAAAGGCCCTCGGGCTGAACGAGCTCTACAAGGAAATCCTCCTCTGTCATCTCGAACTCCTCACCGTCTACCGTAAGCTTGATAGCGCCCTTCTTAAGAGCATCCATCGTCTCCTTACCGGGAAGGTTAGCGATAACTTCCTTAGCAGCATTAAGCTTA
>CACZPC010000039.1 GCA_902782985.1 Oscillospiraceae bacterium | reverse complement strand
CAGCAGCGTCCTCAGTATCTTCCGCGGAAGCTTCATCAGATGCCGAAGCATCGGCGTCGCCGGCTTCCGGATCATATGCATACAGACCGGACTCGTCGATGACTGAACGAATATCGATGGACTTAATAAGGTTTCCGTCAGCATCATACAGATCGACATTATCAATATTGTAATCCGAAAAGTTGACCGTACTCATATCAACATCATCAGGCATCTTGTAACTGCCGCTGGTGTAGTATACGAGCCTGTCATCAAACTGACCGATAAAATTCGTATAGACATATTCTATAGAATCATCGTCCTTGTACTGCTCACCGAGCATTACCGTCTCAAGCTCATACCAGGGTGCATCATCCGCTATCTTCTCGTTGCTGCCCTTGGGCTTCTTGCTACAGCCGGATGCCATAACAGACGAGACGAGCATTGTTGCGGCCATAGTACAGGCAGCGATCTTTCTTGCTTGTTTCATAGCAAATCTCCTTATTCTGTTTCATTATTTATGATCTACATATAAATCGACAATACAATTATATGCTAAATCCTGCTCTACAGTTCTAACACTTATGTAAGAAAAGATTAAAAAATGATTAAGATAACAATACATGAGCCCCAAGACAGTCCCCCGCAGCCTCGGAATCCATGTCTCCGTCGGCATATGCATTTACGGTCTCGGTGCTTATCGCGATCATATCACAGTCAAAGTAATACATCCTCGTCGCACTGTCGGTAAGTTCCTCAACAAAGTCAAATGCATAATTGGGAACAGTGAAATCAGAGCGTGCCACTTCAATATTGACCGGAAGACCGAAGTAATCTTTTCCGCATTTCTGGGCATCTTCTGATATCAGATACATGAGCACGCCCCATGCTTCGTCCTTATTATCGCTCTGATTCGTTATTCCGCATGTAAGTGCCGCTCCGATCGAAGGTGTATTCCCGTCCGCTGTCGGCAGGCCCATCCATGTACAGGAATCGATATATAATGAATACATTGATATATCTGTCGAATAGCAAAGCGAAGCATATTCCACATAGATATCGTTTCCCTGAGTGTAATCGTAATAGTAGATATTATCATCATTGCTTTCGAGCGAAGCCGCGTAATCGAGTATCATGACAAAGCTTTCGCCCTCGAAATCCGCTGTATCCGTCTCCAGATCGACAAAATCCGTATATTGAGTGCAGAGCATCTCGTCAAAACACCTCTCTCTGCCCATGAAATCAGACAACGGATCGATACCTCCCCACTCTTCATTTTTCTTGAGCTCATATTCGTCAAAATCGATGGAAGTGATCTGAGGCCTGCGCATGTTAACGCTCGTAAAATCTATCATCGATATCTCTACCAGGCCGTAAACATAGTAATAGATCGGAAGCGTATATACGGAGTTGCCTACCTGAGACAATTCGAAAACATTATCCATATAATCATCACGGTTATATCCTCCGATCCCCTGATCCATATAACTCTTAAGGTCTGTAAAGATCTCGGGATCCTGAAGCTGTGCATACATTCCGTCAGTTATGACTATATCCGGGACATCATTGCCCCTGAGATAATCCTCATATGCATGCATCTTCATGGCCTCCTTCTGCTCATAGCTCAGATCGAAGGGATCATCATCCTGCGATATGTCCACTGTCGGCTCGAGGCCGTCCGGAGATATAAGGACCGCCCGAAGATACATCTCATCGTCGGATTCATTAAATGCGGCGATATTCTGTGCGATGACATCCGGGATATATTCGAGACAGCCGACGGTTATCTCCTGCCTTTCGCCATAGGGGAATCCGCATCTTACAGCCGTAGCGGTAATGATCTTACATGTCTCATCCTGCAGACTTTGCGGAGGGATGCCGAGTAATCTTATCTCTCCCTCCTCGCTGATACCGTAGGGAATCATGGAAGCCATAGTCGATATGTCCTGATCGCATCTGGACCAGTCGATCAGCTTTTCGAAGGAAGGCGCATCCGTGTCAGACTCACTTGAAGCAACGGTATATGCACCGCGCATATCGCAGACATAAAGGCCGTCATCACCGTTATATGCCGTTACCTGCCCCTTTAGATAAGAAGGTACTCCTTCCTCACTTACTGATATATCATCCTGCGAAAGGCCTATCCTCAAAGTCCTGATATCACTGTTAAGCATCAGACAAGAGACGATAAGGACATCCGGATCAAGCGATACGACAAACCTTACATCCATAACGAGATCGTCCAGATAGTCCTCCAGAGTTATCCCGATCGGATCATAATCATCTTTAAAACAGTAGACACACGGACCGCGGCGATAATCATCCAGTACAAGCCATGGGTCGTCCGTCTCGATAAGACATGTCCCCGCCGCAGTAGTCCAGCAACCTACGGTGACCATTCCGGGATCATCGAAAAGCATCTGTCTTCCTATGACCGACATATCCTCGGTATCAAGCGAATAATAGGAGCTGCTGATCCTCTCCGCACCGGATTGATATTCGTCGGGGATCTCGTTGATCTCAAGATACGCTCTGCCGTTTACGACATAGGCAAAAGAGTCCAGCCACCCGTTGACCGTATTGGAGGGCTCGTAAGTGTCGACCGTTATGCTTCCCTTAAGAGAGCCGTCTTCGGAATCGATGACGGATACGGATCTCTGAAGCATCCCCGAGACGAGGATATTGCCGTTGGAATCTATACCTGTATAAGAGTTTTCTCTCAGCGAATGAAAGGATGTCGTTATCGAATTATCGACCTTTACATGACTCCACAGCTGTTCATTCTCCGAAGCGTTTTTGCCCGTCCCCGAACATGATGCGGTAAAAAAGACAGACGATATTCCCACGGCACCCGTTAACAATACGGCGGTGACGTTCGACATCATTTTTC
Organism: Oscillospiraceae bacterium; assembly: GCA_902782985.1. Lineage (GTDB taxonomy): Bacteria > Bacillota > Clostridia > Saccharofermentanales > Saccharofermentanaceae > Saccharofermentans. The sequence continues at coordinate 5,925 of CACZPC010000039.1, read as the reverse complement.
TGACGTTCCCGATGATCTTGCCTTTCAATCAGTTGTCCTCTTCTCTTTTATCGCTTAAACCGGGTCACGGCTTTCACTAAGAGTGACGAGCGGTATCAGGCAAACGTTGCAGATTATTCGGTAAGTACGATATTGCCTCTCTTCATCATCGCGGTGAGGATTATGGAATTCCTGCTTCCCGCCCTCCTTATGAGCATCCTTCCGTTATCCGATGCCAGGGAAGCTGCAGCCGTACAAAGATCTGCCGTCATCCTGGCTCCTGAATATGTAGGGTTAAGCGGGACTTTGACGGCTTTTATAAGTCTGCTGTCAAATGAAGTGACAAAACACCCGAGTGATTCGGCGATCCTGCCTACGGCCTCGGAATCACGGGCAATATCCGATACCGCTATAGTAGAAACGGAACGTGTATCTATCTCGTGGTTGATAAGAGTATTTCTGACTGTCTCCAGTGCGAAATCCGCATCTGCCCTGGAAGCTATCTCCAGGCCCAGGACAACGGTCCTCGGAATAAGCACCAGACATTTACCGTATGAATCGACCTCCGGAAGGGTCGAACACGTAATGAAGATCGACGGGTCATCCGACTCGCAGGAACTTACGAAAGCCTGCCTCAGCTCTCTCTTCTGATTACTCCTGAATATGAAAGGAGCGTAGCTCATCGTATCCAGTACGGGCTCCGCCATATGAAGCGGCAGATCACTGTACACCTGTACCGAAGCACCTTTCTTGATATCCGCTGCGATCTGTTCGAGAAGCTCGGGATCAAGAGCAGTCATCTTGTAATCGGCCACGGTCTTCTTAAGATCAGGAGCAAAATCGGCTCTGTCATCAGGTGAAGATAAGGGCTTGCAACCGATGATGGAGCAGATCCTTCCGAGGATCTCATAGGAGTTATAGCCTACGGATCTCAAGACGCCTGCATATTTACCGTCGGGAGTTATCTGGATAACGGGGAACTTAAGGTCCGTGGGGTAGATCCTCTCTATGAGGAGCTTGACCGCCGCTTCCGAGGGAAGGATCAGTACAAGTGCGCCGTCAGCCCTTTCGCTGCTGCTCGAAAGCCAGTTGACCGAATTCTCGCAATCGGTGATCCACTCGCCTTCTGCCTTCTGAAGAAGATGACCTCCGATGGTCTTAGCTCTCTCGGAACGCGCAAAACAGTACAGATACATAAATCCATCCTCCCCGTAGAGGTTTATCATTTTTGATTTTATCACAGTGTTCGTAATTACCGATGAAAATATTATAATTATCAAAAAGCAACGGAGGGTATCTGTATGAAGATCGTAATTCTTGACGGCTCAGCCGCTAATCCGGGAGATATTACATGGGGAGAACTCGAAAGGCTCGGCGAGCTCACCGTCTATGATCACACAAGACCCGATGAGCTGGTTGACAGAGCGCGCGATGCGGAGATTTGCATCACCAACAAGACCGTTTTCTCCGCGGAGATCATAGAACAGCTTCCGAAGCTTAAATACATCGGCGTACTCGCCACGGGATTTAACGTAGTAGATCTCGAAGCCTGCTCCGAGCGCGGGATAACCGTCACCAACGTCCCCGAATACAGCACTTTCGCCACTGCACAGATGACCGTGGCACTTCTGCTGGAGCTCACAAATCACGCGGGGCTTCACTCTGATTCCGTCAGGAACGGCGACTGGATAAGATGCGAACAGTTCTGCTACTGGAAAAAGCCCCTGACCGAGCTTTGGAATAAGACAGCCGTTATCATCGGCTACGGAAAGATCGGCAAGAGGGTCTGTAAGATCATGGATGCCCTGGGAATGAACATCATCGCGGTCCCTCACACTATGCCTTCCGCGAAATGCGACGGTGACGTGAGATTCATGACACTGAAGGAAGCCCTTCCTCTGGCGGATATCATCTCGATCCACTGCCCTCTGACCTCCGAGACGCGCGAAATGATATGCAAAGACTCCATCGAAAGATGTAAGGACGGTGTATTTCTGATCAATGCAGCCAGAGGCCCCGTCATCAACGAGAACGATGTGGCGGAAGCTTTAAAGAGCGGCAAGATCGCGGGATATGCGGCAGATGTCGTATGCGTAGAACCCATGCTTCCGGATAATCCTTTGAAAGATGCACCGAATACGATCATAACTCCCCATACAGCCTGGGCCCCGAAAGAGACCAGGGTAAGACTTATCGAGGCAGCATCCGATAATCTCAAGGCATTTATCTCGGGATCTCCGATCAATGTGGTCAACTAAGAGGGGCCTCTAAGGAAGCAGCCGCTAACCGAATCCGCAATCCGAAGGCGGATGATACGCACGCAAGAACTGTATAAACGCCGTGCCCCGATCATGTAAAAAATGCGAAAAACCCCTGAAAATATTGAAAGCATCCCGAATGTTATGCAATCGGGATGCCCTCAACATGGAATAAGGGATAGATATAGAAAATTGTCAAATACTAAAAGGATGAAGTTCATCCTTGTGATTTGAATTATAAAGAGTATTCTTCGAATAATCAACCGCAAATATGATAAACAAACAATGAATTATTTATAAAATCCAATTTTTATATCTTATTTCTTGTCTTCTTTGAGCTGTTTGACGAATCCGCATGACGCTATGATCAGGAGCAGGACTCCGGGAACGAAAATATCAGGCGGAAGCCTCGTATCCTTAAATACAAATTCTCCGATCTTATCAGATACGGTTGACAGAAAAGGGATCATGAAGATATATGGCAGAGCGACCGTCGTGATCATCTTGGCACCGGCAACGGCAGTCACCAGCATGATCGCTGCCTTCTGAAGGAAGAAAGCCGCCAGACCTACGACAAGACCTATACCCAGGCCGATAAGCCAGTTCTTTATCGAAGGATCGGCATAGCCGTTAACATACCAGTAAGCGACGCCGACAGTACAGATAAGGATTATCGCCTTCTCGTAAAGAGCAAAAGCTGCAGATCCGAGACCTATCGTAAATACACCGATGATCACCCAGAAAAGAGCAGGTATCACAAGAACACTCGATGCCACCAGATTACCGATCGCAAATCCCACTGCAGCACCGATAAGAGTGACACTCAATCTGAAAAATCTGTAGCCGTAGCCGCAGACTATGACACCTGCGATAAGTATCAGTAACGACGGGAGATAACCCGATAATCCGGTCAGGTCCATAGTTCACGACACTCCTTAAGTATTTCTCTCACTTCTTCGATCGTAGAAGCTCCGCAGAGCCTGACCTTGATCGCCGCGCCTCCGGGCAGTCCCTTGATGTAATGAGGCATTACGCTCCTCATCTCCTTGACTGCGGTAACTTCACCGATATGTTCAGCCGTTCCGGTAAGCTCACGCATAAGCATATCACATTTTTGAGCATTGTCAGGGAGCGGAGGCCTCGGCTCACCATCCAGAGCGGCCCGTATACGTGCGAAGATCCACGGATCTCCCATCGCTGCCCTGCCAACCATTATGCCGTCGGCACCGGTGTGATCAAGGATCCTGACGGCATCGTCATCATTTCGGATATCACCGTTAGCAAAGAAAGCCGTACCCTGTCCGTGGGCGGCTTCACACATTAAGGCTATGGCATCCCAATCGGCACTTCCGCCGTACATCTGTCCGGCAGTCCTGCCGTGGACACAGATCATACTCGCACCCGCATCTGAAAGGCGCTTTACGAAATCGCGGCTGTCTTCGGCAATGAATCTGTTAAATCCTATCCTGGTCTTCACCGTCACAGGCTTACCGAACTGCAAAGCCGCATCGACCGCCGCTCTTACTATCGCCGCAGCCACGTCGGGAGTCCTGATAAGCGCGCTTCCCGCTCCGGTCTTGACGACTTTCGAGACGGGACAGCCCATATTGATATCGATCATATCGACTTTCGACAGGCGCTCGTCCGACAGCATGATCTTTATGGCCTCGGAGAAATCCCCGGGCTCACTGCCGAAGAGCTGTATGCAGGTGATACCTTCATGTTCGGGATCGATCTCCATGTAGCGATAACTTCTTTCGACGCCGTTATAGATAATGGATCTTGCACTTACGAGCTCGGTGGGAGCATAGCTTGCGCCCTGCTCGACGCAGATCCCGCGAAATGTCACCGAACTGGTGCCGGCCATGGGAGCAAGGCATACGGGTATCCCGTCAAAATGTATATTTCCTATATTCATGAAAATAAAAGACCGAAGCAGTGCGTGTCGTAAAGAGTCATGGCAAGTACCCCGAGTCCCGTCCCGAGTATCATGGAGAAGAATACGTCGGTAAAGAAATGAACTCTCAGATAAAGTCTTGAAAGCGCGATAAGACAGGCATACAGCAGCGCCAGGAGGCCCATATTCTGGTTCATGTAGAAAAATACCGTCGCCGCCGCAAAAGATGCGAGCGTATGCCCCGACGGGAAAGAATAATCCCACGGCTGCTTTATCAGAAGCTTATAATTCTTGTGAAAAAAAGGCCTGTTTCTCTTGGCGATATTCTTTATGAGCAGATTGCCGATCATTATCGAGAGCAGCAGTGCGATAAGGATACCGTAGCCGATCCTTGACCTCTCATCATTATTCCTGCTGGACAAAAGAAGGATAAGCGCCGTAAAGATCCAGATCAGACCGAGATTACCGGTGCTCGTGACCGTGACCATTATCTTATCCATCATGGGAGAATAGAGCGTATCATGCAGACGATCCAGGTTCTTAAGCTCCAGAAGGCAGTATTTACCGACATGCTTATCGACCTCGTTCTGCGCCTGCTGAGCGAGCTGCTGTCCCTGTCTTGCTATCTCCTGCTGATCTATGATTATCCTTTTCATACCAGTGTTATTGTACCACTAATATGAAAGAGCCCGAGTTATTCTTTATAATTATTATAATTTTCATGCACTTTTACGCTTGAAAATATCGTCTCATCATACGAAAATACTATTCGGTAGAGAGGTGTATTTATTTATGAATGATTGTTTGGTGTATTTTTTCACAGGCTTTCTGGACAGCGGAAAGACCTCATTTATATGCTCATGGACGAGCGAAGACAATTTCAGTGATAAGAAGATAGTGATCCTCGCCACTGAAGAGGGTGAAGAGGAATACACACCCGAGAGCATGGGCAGGGACGATATCACGGTCCTTACCGTGGAGCCTGACGAAGTAGACAAGGCTCTGATGTTCGATATCGAAAAGAAATATAAGCCTGATGTGATCTTCATGGAGTGGAACGGCTCCGTATCTCCCGCAGAATTCTTCGAGAAAGTAGATGTACCCCGTCGCTGGGCTCTGGCTGCTGCACTCGTAATAGTCGATGCATCCACATATTCCGAATATTATCGAAATATGCAGACGATCTTCGCGGATTACTACCGCTACTGCGACAACGTTATCTTCAATCGTGTAGATCCCGAAGTAAACAATATCCCCAAGCTCAGAGGTTCGGTCAAGTCTTTGAACCCGAGCATGAACATCACTTTCTTAGGCGAAGATAATCAGATGATCGACATCGGAGAGCATCTTCCTTACGACCTTAAGAATGACCCCTGTGTCATCGATCCCGACGACTTCGGTCTCTTCTATACTGACGCTCTCGATAATGTCGAGAGATATAACGGCAAGGTAGTATCCGTAGTAGGACAGGCAGTAGTCTTCCGCGAGTTCAAGGGACGTGCCTTCGCTCTGCAGCGCCAGGCATATACATGCTGCGCAGACGACATCGGACAGATCAATCTTCTCTGCTTCCACGAGCACGGCTCGGGATTCCCTGTCGGCCAGTGGCTCAAGGTAACGGGCCGCATCCGCTACTTCGAAGATAAGCAGCGTGACGGCACTCCCGTCGCAGTCCCCTGCCTCGAGGTCGAGGACTATGCCATAACAAGCAAGCCCGAGAACGAGATCATCTATTTCAGTTAATAATTTTCAGAAAGAAGGAATATATATGGCAACAAAGGTAGACATTTT
>CACZPC010000038.1 GCA_902782985.1 Oscillospiraceae bacterium | reverse complement strand
GTATCCAAGGAGATAATAGACGAGCTCGTAAAGGAGTCATCTCTTGAGAATGATTATTCGCAGATACAGTCGGAGGCTCAGATCGAATTCAACGGCGAGCAGCTTAATCTGTCGACGATATCCCCATATCTCGAATCCACTGATCGCAGGACCAGGCGTAAGGCTCATGTAGCTCTTGATAGGTATTATCAGGATAAGAAGGAGACTTTTGATAAGATCTACGACGATCTTGTAAAGGTAAGGACTGAAGCTGCCGTAAAGCTGGGATATAAGAACTTTACCGAACTCGGCTATAAGAGGATGGAAAGGTATGATTATACCCGCGAAGACGTTAAGCATTTCCGCGATGATATCCTTAAATATATCGTGCCTATCACGGAGCAGATAAGAAAGCTCCAGCAGGTGAGACTCGGTCTTGATGAGCTTAAGTATTGGGATCTTCCTATGCTCTTCAAGAACGGTAATCCCGTACCCAATGTCCCCGGTGAAGGATATGAGCGTGTAGCAGGTAATTTCTTCCGTGAGATATTCGGTGTGGAGCCCAGTTTCTTCGATGTATTGTCCGAGCACGGATTTACTGATCTTCTCGCTCGAAATAATAAGTCCACCGGCGGATACTGCATGTATCTCGAGGACTATGCGATCCCTTATATCTTCATGAACGGCAATGGTACTGCGGATGATGTTGCCACTATTGTTCATGAAGGCGGTCATGCATATGCTGCGATAAGAAGTGCTGAGGTGTCGCCTTTCGTAGAGTGCTTATCTCCGACTCTTGAGACGTGTGAGATCCACTCTACGGCGATGGAATTTATGTCCTATCCATACATGAATATGTTCTACGGCGATAAGGCAGAGCAGTACTGCGAACTTCATATGACGCAGGCACTGCTTTTCCTGCCGTACGGATGTATGGTCGACGAATATCAGCATGTCGTCTATGACGATCCCGATATGACTCCCGATCAGCGTCATGCCGCATGGAAGGAGCTTGAGAAGAAGTATCAGCCCTTTAACGATTACGGTGATCAGATGCCGTTCCACGATATGGGTGGCGCCTGGATGAAGAAAGATCATATCTTTACGACGCCTTTCTACTATATCGATTACTGCCTTGCCCATATCTGCGCTCTTCAGCTCTGGGATGAGTCGAGGACCGATATGAAGTCTGCTCTTGCTAAATATAATCAGCTCTGTGAGGCGGGCGGTACGGATACATTCCTCAATATAATCACGAAGGCGGGACTGGAGTCTCCTTTCGATACCGGCGTTATAAAGAAGCTTGCATACAGCATCTGTAAATATCTCGATCTATGAAGCTGCCCGAGTCCTTTATAAAGCGAATGCATCAGTATTTCCGCAAGACCGGAGTGCCCGTGGAAGGGTTCTTCGAGAGCTTTGACAGGGAACCTTTAAGAGGCATCAGGATCAATCGCCGTAAGGTCGATCCCGATAAGTATGAGGAGGTACTTGGAGCACTCGGGGAAGAGCCTCACAAGGTGCCGTGGTGTGACAGCGGTTATTATACAGTCAGTGAGAGCTCGGGAAATGATCCCTATTACCATGCGGGTGTGTTTTATCCTCAGGAGCCATCAGCTATGCTCCCTGCGCAGGTCATCGCGGCTAAGCCAGGAGATATCGTACTTGATATGTGTGCAGCTCCCGGCGGCAAGGCCTGCAGGATCGGTGAAGATATCAGGGGCGAGGGGCTTCTTGTTGCCAATGAGATCAACGAGATGCGTGCCAAGGCACTGCTTCGTAATATCGAGAGGATGGGTATCGGTAATACGGTCATCCTCAATGAGACTCCAGAGCATCTGTCGGCTCGCTTTAAGGGGTTCTTCAATAAGATCATACTGGATGTTCCGTGCTCCGGGGAAGGTATGTTCAGACGTGATCCTCAGGCTGTTAAGAGCTGGGAGAAGTTTGGTCCCGATACATGTATCCCCATGCAGTACGATATCCTTGAGAATGCGCATCTGATGCTCAAGCCGGGCGGAGAGATGGTCTATTCCACCTGCACTTTCTGCGAGGGTGAGGATGAGGTGCAGATCAGAGATTTTCTCGACAGGCATCACGAATATACGATCATAGCTCACCCTGAGATAGAGGGCGTAAGTCATTCAGATGAAGGATTCATGAGGATATGGCCTCATATATCGGACGGTGACGGCCATTTCTGTGTTCATATGAGGAAATCGGAAGATGCGGATGTTGAATCCATGACCGTCGATAAGATCCCGTCTTATAAGCAGAAGCGAAAGGATAATTACGGCTTCGGCAAATCCAGAGAGGCATATGAGAGCTTCCTTAATGAGATCCTTACGGATACATCCGATTATAAGGGGGAATTCATCCTTCACAAGGATAAGGTCCATATCCTGCCTGTTTCCGAAAGGCTCTTCGACGGACTTAAGACCGTAAAGCTCGGATTGTTCCCCGGTGAGATCAAGTGTACATCCACCGAGAGGCTTTTCGTGCCGTCTCATTCTCTGGCACTTACCCTGGATAAGGATAAGATAAGGCAGGATTCCTTCCTGAAGCTGGACAGGGAAGACCCCAGGCTTACAAGATATCTTAAGGGCGAGACAGTTAATGTTACGCCTGACGAGAAGGCTGAGCTCAAGAAGAAGGGTTATATCGTAATAGCAGCAGGAGAATATCCTCTCGGATTCGGTAAGCTCGCTCCTGACGGAAGTATCAAGAATCTCTATCCCAAGGCGTGGCGACTTATCTGACCTGATCAGGCCTCTTCGATGACAAAATTCTTTTATTGACTTGTTATCAAAGATAAGTTAGCTTTTTCTTGAGGACGTTATGAAAAAACTTAAGAAAACAGCTGACCTTACGGTCGCGGTCATCGGCGGCGGGAATGTAGGCACTCAATTTGCCTGCGTATGTGCATCCAAGGGCTGCGAGGTCCGTGTTTATACATCAAGAAGTTCGGAATTCTCCGATACTCTCGAGCTTGTTGACGAGTTCGGGGCGATTACGTACGGCAGTATCGGCCTGGCTTCATCCGATATGAAAGCCGTAATAGACGGTGCCGACGTTATTTTTGTTACTAATCCCGCATTTATGCTGGAAGATATCGCTTCCGTGATGCTACCGTACATAACCGAGGGGCAGATCATTGTTGTTCTCCCCGGTACCGGAGGCGCCGAGTATGCATTCCACGACTGTCTTGATAAAGGCGCCGTTTTATGCGGAGTCCAGCGCGTTCCGGCTGTTGCAAGACTTGAGCAGTACGGTAAGAGAGTAAGATGTGAGGGCTTACGGAAAGAGATGTTCCTCGCTTCGATCCCCAGAAGTTACGCGGCGGATGTCAGCGGTTTTATCGCGGAGCTTTTCGGGATACCGTGTACTCCGTTGCCGTGCTATCTGTGCGTTACGCTGACGCCCAGCAATCCGATACTTCATACTACCCGTTTGAGGACGCTTTTCGAGGATTATTCGGAGGGGATGATCTATGACAGCTGTCCGCTGTTTTACGGCGAATGGAGCGACAGGTCTTCAGAACTCCTGCTTAAGTGTGATCAGGAGCTTCAGGATATGATATCTCTGATGGACAAGGCGGACTTGAGGTCAGTTAAGTCGCTTAAGATCCATTACGAGAGTGAAGATGTCAGTGCTCTTACGGATAAGCTCCGAAGCATAGAGAGCCTTCATAATATCCCGACTCCCATGATAAAGGTCGACGGCGGATATATACCTGATCTCGGATCACGCTATTTCAAGGCGGATTTCCCCTACGGACTGGCGATAATCGAGAGCTTTGCCGAAGTATTATCCTATGATGCGGTCAATATCAGGCAGACTATGGAATGGTACCGCAAGGTCACGGGCGATAACAGATGGTTCTCCGTGGAAGAGCACGGCATCCTGAGCATCGGGGACATCTACGATTTCTATCACTGCTGATTTGTGAAAGCACGCTATTTATATTATAATATTTAGCGGTTTTCGAAAGGCAGGATATATTCGTGTTAACAAGACAACAATTCGATATCTTAGATAGTATTCTTGAGGACGGCGCTTCATGTGTGCAGTCGGACAAAGAGACATTTGATCAGCTTATTGCCGAAGGTCTTATCACAAGTGATAACGAAGTGACCGGTAAGGGACTTGAAGCTATGGCTCCCTACAAGGTTAAGAGAGCGGTATTCATTGCCGCAGGATTCGGCTCCAGGCTTGTTCCCGTTACTCTTAATACACCCAAGCCTCTGGTAAGGGTACACGGTATCAGGATCATCGATCGTCTGATCGACGCTTGCTTAGAGGCAGGTATCGATGAGATTGTGATCGTAAGAGGCTACCTTGGTGAACAGTTCGATCAGCTTCTTTACAAATATCCGAATATCAAGTTCATTAACAACGACCTCTATAACGAGGCCAATAATATAAGCAGCAGCCTGCTGGCCAAGGATCTTCTTCAGAATGCATATGTATTCGAGGCCGACCTTCTTATCTCGAATCCCAAGATCATCAGGGGATATAATTACACTTCCAATTTCCTCGGCATCAAGACAGATAAGACGGATGACTGGTGCTTCAGAGTCAAGGATAATGTCATCGTTGAGGAGCTTACAGAGGGAGAGGGATCTGATCTCTGGCAGATGGTAGGTATCTCATACTGGGATGCCGAGTCCGGTAAGAAGCTCGCAGCTGATATCCCGGAGATCTATAAGTCGGAGGGCGGCACTCAGAGATACTGGGAGCAGGTCCCCATGGCATTTAAGAAAGAAAATTACAGGGTGGAGATCCGCGAATGTCATTTCGAAGATATTGTCGAGATAGATACATTTGCCGAGCTTCAGGCAATAGACGAGAAATATAAAGTTTGAGGAGAAATATATGGAACCGATAAAGAGAAACATCCTTCTTAATCCCGGACCGTCAACTACTACGGATACCGTAAAGTATGCACAGGTCGTACCCGATATCTGCCCCCGTGAAAAGGAATTTGCAGGTCTCATGAAGGGACTTCGCGAGGACCTGGTAAAGGTCGTACACGGAGATCTTGATAAGTACACATCAGTTCTTTTCTGCGGATCCGGAACGATCAATATCGACGTCTGCATCAACAGCCTCCTGCCCGAGGGCAAGAAGGTACTGGTCGTTAATAACGGCGCATACAGCACCAGAGCAGTGGAGATCTGTCAGTATTACGGACTTCCCTTTATCGATCTGAAGTTCCCCGTAGACGAGCTTCCCGACCTTGCTAAGATCGAGGAGACACTGAAGGCCGATCCCGATATCGCTCTCATCCATACAACACACCAGGAGACAGGTACGGGTATCCTTAATCCCATCCGTGAGATCGGTGCTCTTGCTCATAAGTACGGCGCGATCTTCACGGTCGATACCACGAGTACATATGCAATGCGTCCCATCGACATCGAGAAGGATAATATCGATTTCTGTATGGCAAGCGCACAGAAGGGTCTCATGTCCTTTACGGGACTGAGCTTCGTAGTAGGTAACCGCAGCATCATCGAGAAGAGTGCAGGATATCCCAAGAGATCTTATTACTGCAATCTCTTCCTGCAGTATGATTGCTTCGAGAAGACCGGCGAAATGCATTTCACTCCTCCGGTACAGACTATCTACGCTACGCTTCAGGCGCTCAAGGAATACTGGGCCGAGGGCGAAGAGGCTAAGTGGGCCCGTCATACGAGAGTATTTAATGCGATCAATGAGGGACTCGACGAGCTCGGATTCAGACAGGTTATCGTCCCTGAGAACAGAGCAGGACTCGTATCTTCCGCCATCTATCCCGATGATCCTAACTGGAGCTTCGAGAAGGTACATGATTACTGCTATGAG
>CACZPC010000037.1 GCA_902782985.1 Oscillospiraceae bacterium | reverse complement strand
GAAGTCTGTGACGCAGAATTATATCCTTCCTCCACTGAATAGATAAGTACGTCTATAAGAGGATATACCATGAATACGCCCAGGAATAAGATCGCGGGCAAAAGGTACAACCAGGCTTTCAGATTATTGCTCTTCATATAAGCCTCTCCTCATTTTCCTTAGAGAAAACAAATACCTTCCTGGGATCAACATCGAATCTGATCTCATCAGAGGATGAAGAGATATTATTATCCGCAGTCACGATCGCTCTCGACTGATTATCTGAAGCGGCATGCCTGAATACTACACTCGTATCTCTTCCCATGACTTCGATAGCCTTAAGCTCCGCCTTCAATGCGCCCTTTTTACCTTCCATGTTATCGTCAAGGATAAATCCTTCCGGACGGATACCGACATATACATCCTGTTCCTTAACATCCTTTACGAAGTCCTTGCCGAGGACCTTATCTTCTCCGACATAAAGTCCGCCGTCCTTTATCGAACCGTTATAGACATTGATCGGAGGAGTTCCGAGGAACTTGGCTACAAACAGATTCACGGGATTATCATATACTTCCTGAGGCTTACCGATCTGATTTACGACGCCCTCCTTCATGACTACGATCATGTCCGAAATGCTCATCGCTTCTTCCTGATCATGTGTAACGAAGACTGTCGTAATACCGGTAGCATTCTGTATCCTCTTTATCTCTTCTCTCGTCTGTATACGAAGACGCGCATCAAGGTTAGACAAAGGCTCATCAAGAAGAAGTACACGAGGCATCTTAACAAGAGCTCTGGCGATGGCAACTCTTTGCTGCTGGCCGCCGCTCATCTCATTGGGGCGCCGGTCGAGAAGCTCTTCGATCTGCACGGTCCTGGCAGCCTCTGATACTTTCTCCTCCATCTGCTCCCTGGTAAGCTTCTGATCGCCCTTTAGGTTCTCCAACGGGAACATGATATTCTTTCTTACCGTCAAATGAGGATACAGAGCATAGCTTTGAAATACCATTCCCACTCCCCTGCTCTCAGGCGGGAGCTTGGTAACATCATCATCGTCAAAGAAGATCTTGCCTTCCGTAGGCACTTCAAGTCCGCAGATAAGGTTCAATGCAGTACTCTTGCCGCATCCTGACGGTCCGAGAAGACCGATAAGCTTACCGTCGGGGATCTCAAAATCAAAATCATTGACGGCAATGACATCAGCAGCGATCTTCTTATTTCTGTTAGGGAATCTCTTAGTTAAATGTTCAAGTCTTATCTTCATGCATGAACCCTCCGGGAACGCCTGATATAAAGGCACATTTCAAACACTATGAGTATATCACAAAAGAAAACCGCCGCTCATTTTACTTAAGCGGCGGAGTGTCTGTTTATGAATTCTTGGAAAGTGCTGTCTTGACTCTTCCCTTCGGATCTTTGATGACAAGCATCACGAACCAGATGATAAGTCCTAATGCCACAGCGGCAAGTCCGAGAAACCCGTCATTTATCATATCCTCTGTAGCAGGTGTAAAGAACTCTGCTCCGAGCTCTATATATTCAGCAACGGCATCCACCGTCCACATAAGAGCCGCACCCCAGTAGATAAGTGCCAATGTTCCGATCTTCATCGAATCGTCCTTGGCCGTATACCATTTTACAGAAGCGATAACAGCTGCAAATACAGTAATAAGAAGTGTCATTTTACGGCCTCTTTCATCTTTACCTCACGGGCTGTTACAACATCAGCGACCTTGCACATTCCGACCCAGACGACGGTTATGAGCAGAGCCATTCCTACACCTACGGTAGCGATCTCATGTAGCATCGACACCATATCCTCCTTGCTCATCATTGCCGTAAGGAAAGGAAACCAGGGAGTGATCTCTCCATGCCATACATGCTCAAAAGCAAGTAGAGCGGATCCTCCGAAGAGCATCTTCGAAAGCCAGCTGACCTTAGTTGCTGCGGAAATAGCCTTCTTGGGTTCATTAGAAGAAGCTTCCTTCTTCTCCATATGTTTTTCTACTGCCTTAACGATAACAGCTTCTGCAAGCGGTGCGGTAAAACAAGCCATAAAATACCTCCGTATCAGAACACACATCAGTGTTATGTATTACGAAGGTATTTTATCACAGGAAAAGCCCTGAATAATATCAATCATTTGCTCTCTTCGGCATTTATATCAAGACTTTTACTTCCGAGGCTGGCAAAAAAAACTGAAATATTGATAAATAATACTATGCAGGCAATTACTTTACCGATCCCGAGGGAAAACGTAAGGAGCAAGACTAAAATGCTCAATGTAACACCTGCAGCCGATGCTATAAGAGATATATTTCCTTTCATAATGATTCCCCTTTGTTCCAATCTGTATCTTAATACTAGTCCAATATATCAAAGAGAACGCCAATTAAACATTAAGAAAAGCTTAAGATTCCCTGAAAATACGAAGATTTTACAACTCCTACACATCTTTCAATCATCTAAGATACAACTCATTGTTACTATTAGGATGTACTTGATAAGCAATTATCAGACATACTTTTTCATAACCTTCCTACAAAACAGGCTCCCGTTCCCCCGGGAGCCATTTTTATCGGAATATGCCGTCTGCGAAAGACTCAGGTTCCTTCTGCGCGAATTCCATCTTGATCTCCAGAAATTCCCGAAGATCGATAAACAACGCGAAAAGCAATGCACGGTCCTCAAATTCCTTTCGAGAATCCGGAAGCGGCTGAGTCTTCATGTAACCTTCGAGTCTGTCAAGGGCCGCGATAAGATCCTTAACATCATTATCCCTGCTGTATTCCGCCGACACTCTCTCCATAAACAAAGCCACATGCTCTGCGGTCTCCGGCGTGGTATCAAGTCGGCTTACCTTTTTATACATCTCAAGGAGGACTTCATACTGCTT
>CACZPC010000036.1 GCA_902782985.1 Oscillospiraceae bacterium | reverse complement strand
GCCGGTAAGGAAGAGGCTCAGTCCAGACTTGCACAGATCAAGTCTCAGATGTCCGAATTCGTAAAGCAGTATCTTTGATCAATAAAAAGAAAGAATGATCCGTCTCCTTATGCAGCCTCAGGGCATGTATAAGGAGACGATTTATCGGTATAAAAATGCTTGCATATAATGTTCAGCCTCTGGCTCAGAAAAATCTAACGGGTATAGGTTACTATGCCGCCAATACGCTCAGGTGTCTTCTGAAGGATGACCCCGAGTGTGAGCTTCACGTATTTGATTTTCTGGGGCGTAACGGCGCCTCCGCAAACGTATGTAATAATCTGGGACTGACATCATCGCCCCGGGGACTTATCACGGTCAAGGGGATGCCTTTATCGGTCTATATCAGGCTCGGCAATGCGGGCAGGATATATCCTTATGATAAGCTCACTTCTTCCGGGGCTGACCTTACCGTATTCTTCAATTATCTTGCTCCGGCGGGGCTTCGCGGTAAGGATATCATAACGATCTACGATATGGTCTCCATGCGTTACCCCGAGACTATGGATGATAAGAACAGGAGGCTTTTGCAAAAGCATCTGAGACCTTCAGTGGACGGTTCCTCCGCGATCGTTACCATATCGGAATTCTCCAAGAAAGAGATAATGGAGCTCTTAAATGTCCCTGAAGAAAAGATCTTCGTGGCACCGTGCGGGACCGATACAGCGTACTATAGGCCTTTCGACAACACGGCTGAGGAGGAGTCTTCCCGCAGGGCACTTAAAGATAAGTTCGGCATCGACAGATATATCCTTTATGTCGGTACTTTGGAACCTCGAAAGAATATAAAGACGATAGTTCACGCTTTCGAGGAGACGGCAGGGGAAGATAAGGATGTGAAGCTCGTTCTCGCGGGAGGTGTCGGCTGGCACAGCGAAGAGACGCTTGCCGCTGTGGAGAACAGTCCCGTAAAGGACAGGATCGTGAGGACCGGCTATATTTCGAATGAACTGAAGCGCGATCTTTACAGATGTGCGAAAGTATTCGTATTCCCGAGTATGTATGAAGGATTCGGAATGCCCGTCACGGAAGCGATGGCATGCGGTACGCCCTGTGTGATATCCGACACGTCAAGCCTTCCCGAAGTTGCAGGAGGTAACGCGGCGATAGTCGATCTTTATGATATAAACGGTTATTCGGATGCATTCCTTAAGGCGATAAACAGTGATATCACGGAAGACACAAGAATACGTCTTGTGGAAAATGCTTCGCGTTATACGTGGGAAGAAACGGCAAAGGCTTATAAAGAGGCGTTCTCTTTCGCCAGAAATGCCGATATATGATATAATCTTGAAAGTTTATTTGTCGGAGGATAAAGATGAAAAGGGCGCTTATTACCGGTATCACCGGACAGGACGGATCTTATTTGGCGGAGCTTCTTCTTGAGAAGGGTTACGAGGTTTACGGTATCTGGAGAAGAAAGGCAACAGTCGATTACGGTAATATCGAGCACCTTAAGGATAAAGTACATCTTATCTATGCGGATATGACGGATGCCGTATCTCTTATTGCGGCAATGAAGATATCACAGGCAGATGAAGTTTATAACCTTGCAGCACAGTCTTTTGTTAAGACGAGCTGGGATACTCCCATCGGAACTGCTGATATCGATGCACTTGGCGTAACTAATATGCTCGAAGCAATAAAGATCGTAAAGCCCGAAGCAAGATTCTATCAGGCTTCCACTTCCGAGATGTTCGGTAAGGTGCAGGCTATCCCTCAGAACGAGGAGACACCTTTTTATCCCAGGTCACCTTACGGAGTTGCAAAGCTCTACGGACACTGGATCACAAAGAATTACAGAGAGAGCTATGACATGTTCGCATGTTCCGGTATCCTCTTTAACCATGAGTCCGAGAGAAGAGGACTTGAGTTTGTTACGCGTAAGATAACTCATGCTGCAGTAATGATCTCCCTTGGTCTCCAGGACCATCTAGAGCTCGGTAATCTCGATGCCAAGAGAGACTGGGGCCATTCCAAGGATTATGTAAGAGCGATGTGGCTCATGCTTCAGGCTGATAAGCCCGATGATTATGTAATCGCTACAAATGAGACAAGGACCGTAAGAGAGTTTGCCGATACTGCATTCAGGCACGTCGGTATAGAGCTTAAGTGGGAAGGCGAAGGCGTAGACGAGAAGGGTATCGATGTTAAGACCGGTAAGGTCCTCGTATCCGTTAATCCCGAATTCTTCAGACCTGCAGAGGTAGAACTTCTCTTAGGTGATCCCGCCAAGGCCGAAAAGAAGCTTGGCTGGAAGCGTGAGATCGACTTCAACGAACTCGTAAAGAGAATGGTCGAGAACGATCTTAAGATCGTCAAGGAAGAGAACGGTCTTTAATATATGAAAAAAGCTTTGGTTATCGGTGCCATGGGATTTGCCGGTTCCTCTCTGACGGAGGAGCTTATTTCTTCAGGCTATGAAGTTACGGGCACCGATATCATTTCCGACGGCAAGGATATTATAAAGGCTGACATGCTCAATAAGTCCGAAGCTTCGGATCTTATCGCGGAAGTAAAGCCTGATGTCATATTTAATCTGGCCGGACAGGCATCTCCTCAGATCTCGTGGAAAGATATTAATCTTACTATGCATCTGAATGTGGATCTGTCGGTAAATATCGCGGAAGCCGTACTCGAGCATTGTCCTGACACAAG
The DNA here is from genome assembly GCA_902782985.1 of Oscillospiraceae bacterium. Lineage (GTDB taxonomy): Bacteria > Bacillota > Clostridia > Saccharofermentanales > Saccharofermentanaceae > Saccharofermentans. The sequence goes on along the minus strand of CACZPC010000036.1, from coordinate 439 downwards.
GATCTTATATATAGGATCAGCCAATCAGTATGATATGGCATCGTCGGATAAGCCCGAGATAGACGAATCCTGTCCTCTTGCGGACAACTCCCCTTATGCGATATCCAAGAATACTCAGGAGGCTGTTCTTAAGCTCCTTATAGCAAAAAAGGGGCTTGAGGCTGTATTCACGAGATCTTTTAATCACATAGGACCCGCGCAGAAGGAAGGCTTCGTAGTTACTGATTACTGCAAGAGGATCGCTCTTCTTGAGAAGAGGCAGATCGATACATTCGAATACGGCGATCTTGATTCATGGAGAGATTTTTCCGATGTAAGAGATGTAGTAAGAGCTTACAGGCTCTTAGGAGAGAAGGGCCGTACGGGAGAAGTATATAACGTAGGTTCCGGCAGGAGCTTTTATATTAGGGATATGATCGGCACTCTTGTGGAGGCAAGT
>CACZPC010000035.1 GCA_902782985.1 Oscillospiraceae bacterium | reverse complement strand
TCAGATGCATTTCTCCAGCATCTCTTTGGCCCAATAGTACTGTCCTTTATCCTCGAATTCTCTGTAGAAGACTTCTATCATCATCGTCAGATACAATATGATATCGTACCAGCGCATCCTTGTAAGTTCATCTTCCGAGAACGACGTCTGACCGAAGCCCTCAAGGAAATCCTTCCTTCTGTTATGCATCCTGAAACGGTCATCCATAAAGGGCTCACCCCACAATGCTCTTTCCCAGTCGATTATCCCGGATACATGTCCGTCCTTTATAAATACATTCCCTTCCCACATATCCCAGTGAACAAGGGATGCATCAGTAACGGAAGCGAAAGCATCCCTGTCTTTCTCAAGAAGATCCGTAAAGGTACGTTCATCGTATAAGATATCTATATCCTTTCGCTTAGCATCCGATATAAGATTTATAAGCATATGCTTTACGAACTCATATAAAGTATCGTATCTCTTATCTTCCCCGAGGAAGCCGAAGCCGGGATTTCTTACCCCCGTCAGCTCACGGGATATAATACCGATCTCTTTATCTATTACGGCGATCTTATCTTCCGGCATCTCCTCCCTTACCGTGAAGAAGTTATCTCCCTTAAGCTTCTCCATGAAGAAATAGTGTCCGTCGCATATGGTATTGCTGTCATCGTAATAAAGGATATCCGCGACCTTAAAAGAGCACTTCTGCAAGACGAGCTTCATAGCAGTTATCTCCGCCTTCATAAGCTCGACTTCATTGGAGGTATTACCTCTTTTATCCTTGGAAGCGATCTTTAATATACAACTGCTGCCGTCTTCAAAGGAGATGTCGTAAGTAACGTTACACATCCCTTCTGTAAGCTCTTTTATCCCTGATATCTTCTTATCGGGAAAAGCTTTCTTCGCCATGCGGGAGATAGTCTCATCTGATTGTCTGTTCTTGGTAATAGCCATGAGGATTCCTGATACCTTATCTTAGGATCATCTGCCTGAGATGTAGCGATATACGTCTTCTCTTCCCAGCAGCTGGCTCCAACGAGCTGATATCATCCTTGCATAGAATATGCCGTGTAAGCCGTAACTTCCGAGTGAATATGCATCATTACATTCAACAAGCAGAGTTCTTCCGTCTCTTGTATAACAGATGTCGATACTGCAGGCAGCAGGTCGTTCTTCCCAAGTTACAAATGCTTCCATGATCTTACTTAGAACATCACTGTCATAGTGATACATAAATCCATCATATTCAGCCCCCGACAATCCGCCGTAAAGACGCACATCTATTATCCTGTCATAGAGAATAAAGCATCTCCATTCGGCAAGGATGTCGATCGGTTCACTTACAAATACATCGAAGTCTTCGTGTTCGTTTCCGCACCCTATAAGATCAGATAGGGAGGATATGATCTTCCCCGTGAAAGCTTTTTCCTGTACGGGTTTTACAAAGTAGCCGGCAGACCATTTATCCTTATCGGAAGCAATGCTGTTTATCTTATCGGTCCATATCTTACGTCCGAGAAACTCCTTTAGAGCTGACGGATAGTAGGGGATATTCGGTTCTTTTATACCGAATTTGCCGAATATCATTTCGCTTTGAAAGATACCGTCGACAACAATATCTTCTTTGGTAACCTGATCGATTATCTCAGAGATCGAATGATACGGAATTATCTCTGCACCCAGCTCACGGAAACCATACATGGCATTAGCACTGTTTACCGTTCGCGGTATGTCTGCATTCATGTTGTTGTCATGTAAAAAGCTTATCCAAACTTTTCCCAAAGCACGTGATCCTCGATTTCGCTAAGATTATTTCCACGACACTATTTTATCACACGCATCCTCGACCGCCTCATATCCGTCCGGCATTTCGAAGAACGCAATTCCACTTTTTATCAGAATTATAGCATCAGATCATCTGTGTTTGGGTTTTCCGAGTATTAAACAACAGAAGAAGCATTACAGCAGCACCTAATACTGCAGTTGTAAAGATACTTGCTTCGATACCATACACTCCGCCGTTTAATACATTCTCTCCAACTGAACTCATACTAAATACGGAAGAAACGATCTCATCATTGCCGCTCAGATTAAGTCCTAAGATGCTGTAAAGAATATAGTTCCATATCGAATGCATTCCGCAGGCTGCCCAGATGCTCCTGTATCGGATCGTAAGAAGCGAGAAAACAAGCGATACTAAGATAAGGTTGATAATAGCCGTTACTGCAATAGCGGGAGCTTTGAAGTCCATGCTCGAGATGTGAGGAACGGTAAATAAAGCTGCACTTACACCGACCGCTATAAGAGCAGATCTCTTCTGCAATAGCTGCTGAACGATTCCTCTGCACAGCATTTCTTCCAGGGCACCTTGCAAGATAAACCCTCCGAGCATGAGTACGACCGTTGTCGTGTCGATGTTATCAAAAATGCCGTTATACCTGAACGCACCCGTAAGAACAACCAGAGCTACTGAGATCACCACTAATAATGCACCTGCTGCCGCTCCTGTAAGATAGCTTCGTACAGGTCCGGAAAAACCTAATTCCGATAAGGTCTTTT
>CACZPC010000034.1 GCA_902782985.1 Oscillospiraceae bacterium | reverse complement strand
TCCTTCTTGTCATTCATAGTGGACGTATTGCCCCACCAGAATTCCTTATTTCTGATGATCCCGAACAGAGCTTTCATTGTGGTGTAATGATAGATATACTCGCCGAATTCCTCTGTAACATTATTAGCTTTTACAAACATTGATATCGACCTTCTTTCTTATCTAATCTTACCACAACAAAATACCGCCGGGCTTTACAAAGAAAGCTCGGCGGCACTTAAAATATCGCGTTTGGTCAATTATTTAACTGTTACGGATGTAAGGTGTGTGTTAGGTCCTTCGTACCAGTAAAGGAAGCCCTCTACATCAACTGTAGCGCCAACTTCAAGACCGCTTACGAGTGCGTAGAAATCCTCATCGGAACCGTTGAGGTAATACTCGAGGCAGAACTGATACTCTACTTCGTCTCTGGAAAGAGTAACATAGATATCGTCACCGGGCTGGTCGTTCTTGAAAGAGATATCAACTACAGTAAGGTTTGCGAAAGATACACGCTGGTTCTGAAGGTTGATAAGATCATCGGAACCGAGAAGCTCTGTAGCATCAACAGGCTGTGAGATCCAGTTGCCCTCTTCGATCTCGAATGTAGCATCAGTGATCTCTGTCTCACCGGACCACTCGGACTTATAACCTGTTACCTTGATCTTCTGACCTTCAACGAGGAGCTCGTAATCTTCCTCAGAGCATGCCATCTCATAGCAGAAGTATCCGCCCTCGGGATCCTGAAGATATACTGTAGCCTTGTCATCCCACCAGGACTGCTTGCCCTGTACGAATGCTTCGATGACTACTTCCGAATCAAGCTCGGCTTCAGCATACTCGGCATATGTCATTACGCCTTCGCTCTTCTCAAGAGCCTCTTCGTCGCTGAGTGCAACAACTGCTGTTGTAGCCTCTGTCTCTTCTGTCTCTTCTGATGTTTCAGTTTCAGACTCTGTTGCAGCTGCTGTCGTTGTAGCTGCTGTTGTTGTAGTCTCAGTTGCCTGATTACCGCAAGCAGCAAGAGAGAGCATCATTGCCGTAGTAATTGTTACTGCAAGAAACTTTTTCATGTTTTTTCTCCTTTATCTTTAACCCTAAAGATTAGTTCCGAAATCCTCTTTCGGAATCATGATAATTATACGACTATATTCCGATGAATCACGTCTTTTTGCGCTTTATGGCGTCATAAACTACATATGCACCAATTAAAACCCAGGTAACGCCCAGACAAGTGAGCAGAATGACAGAAGTTTGAGGCAAGGGACCTAAGTCCTTCTTGCCGTATTCATCCAGGTGATACATGGATCTCATATCCTCAAAAAGGGAATCGATGAAGGCATCGTCAATAATTCCTCCCCTCCTCACACTCTTAGCCGTATTCTCGATCATCTGACCTGCGGCATCTCGAAGCGACGTCGAACCGTTAAAGACCGGCGTTACAAAAGTATTCTGCGCATTTTCGATAAGCAACTCGGATGCGGCGATCTTGACTTCATAGTGGAGATCATCGTCTTCTCCCGCACGTGCCAGATAATCCGTATAGGAAGGATCGTTCTGCGCTTTGAGCGTAACAGGCACATAGCCCTCTGTCTCCGCATATGCTATCTGCACTTCATTCGTAAGGAGATACTGAGCGAAAAGCCACGAAGCCAGGACTTCCTGCGGATCCGCCTTATTGAATACACATATGGAAGGTCCCTGGGAGATCATCTGCATATTCGACGGATCATACTGAGGGATCGGATAAACGACAGTCTCGAAGTCTACAAGCTTATCCGAACTGATATCCATATTAGGAGCCGAGGAACCCATCCATGTAGCTCCTGCCGTAGAGTCGATCGCAAAGATACACTGACCGGCATTAAGGAAGTTACCGGGATAGCTCGATATCTTGAAGGTCGAGAAAGCTCCCGTCTCGACATGAGATGCGATCTCACGGAGGATATCCTTGGTAGTATCATTAAAGATCTCGATATTGCCGCCTTCATCCGAATAACCCGCTCCGCGCTGACGAAGCATCTGGATCATCATATTATCAGTAGACTTATAGATGCACGGGATCATTGTCATCTGGCCGTTGACGGCAAAAGTCCCGTCTGCATTTCGAGCCATGGCAGCCTCGGATACCTCCCACACAAAGTCCCACGTAAGGACTTCGGGAAGCTCATAACCCAGTTGCTCCACATAAGTCTTATTGACATAGCAGGCTTCGGTGGATCTCATATACGGAACAGCATAATAATTGGTTCCCAGTCTGCACTCATTGATAAACTGTGGCACAAGTTCATCGAACTCGGGACCGTCATACCGAAGCTCACTTCCTCCGAAGCCGTAGGAAGGATCGGCGAACAGATCATCAAGCGGAACCACCACATTATCACCGGTCATATACGTCGCGATATGGTCAGGATAAGTAATACAGACATTAGGTGTAGTATTGGTGGCGATATTGGTTATAACGTCGTTATAGATCTTACCGTAATCATTATAGAGACGGATCGTGACCGTGATGTTGGGATAAAGCTCTTCAAAAGATTCAATGGCACGCTCGTAGATCTCCGTCTGAGTCTTATTGGTATCGTTCTTAGCCCAGAATGTGATCTCGTAATGTTTTGTCTCATCGAAAGAATCAGGCACCGCAAATGCATCTCGGTAGCGTGCGCCGTGGCAACCTGCAAGAGACAGACAGGAAGATATGAGCAAAGCGGCACTCAATGCACAGGATATTATCTTCTTCATTGTGATCATCCTTTCGTACCTCCTCTTGAGACTCCGGCCATGATCTTCTTATGGAAGATAAGGAAGAGGACGATAAGAGGCACGGAAATGGCAACGACAGCCGCCATCATCGCGGGAATATTCTCACGGCCGAAGCCGTTCTCCCTTATCTCCTGTATTCCGTTGGATACAAGGAAATAGTTGGCGTTATCCGTGATGAGCCTGGGCCATACATAGGAATTCCAGCACTCGATCACTTTCAGGATTATTATCGTCACTACGGTAGGCTGACAGATAGGGATCATAACCTTGAAAAGGTACTTAAGATCGGATGTGCCGTCTACTTTGGCTGCTTTATAAAGTTCATTCGGTATCTGCTCAAAGTTCTCCTTGAGAAGGTATATATAGAAGACCGATGTCACGGACGGAAGTATCAGTCCGGTGAAGGTATTGCGAAGCCCGAGATCCGTTATCGTAACGAAGTTTGTGATGATGACAAGTTCGTTCGGGATCATCATCAGTGACAGGAACAGCGTGAAAACGAGATTCTTGCCCCGGAATTCAAGACGCGAGAATGCAAATGCCGCAAATACGATAACGATAAGCATCAAAGCCGTCGTTATGAGCGTAAATATAAGCGTATTTGCAAAATACTTCCCAAGCGTCACCTGCGTAAAGGCATCATTATAATTCTGCCACGTCGGAGATGTGGTATACATCTTCGGAATATACTCGGAATTATAGCTGCCGTAGCTCTTAAAGGATGTTAATATCATCCAGTAAAACGGAAATAATACGATGATCCCCCATATAGAAAGAAGCGTATATATGACCGTCTTTCGTATAACGGCTCCGGCCTTTACCTGTTTACTTATCTTGTCATAATCCTGCATGAGCTCACCTCCCATCACACGGGCTGCTTTCTGCTTATGAGCAGATTTATGCAGGTGATCGTAAATACAATTGCAAAGAGTATAAGAGCTGCAGCGGAAGCATATGAAGGATATCCGCCCGAATCTCCGTAGAGCATGTCATATACATAACCTACGATGGTATTCATCCCGGCCGCGTTAAGGTTGGTACCGAATATCGCCACCTCATCGGAATAAGCTTTAAAAGCTCCGATAAATCCCGTTATCACGAGATAAAAGATCATTGGGGATATCATGGGCAGCGTTATCCTCGTAAAGATACGAAGGCGGGATGTGCCGTCGATCTTGGCGGCTTTATAGTAGACCTCGTCAACGGAAGCAAGTGCACTTGTAAGGATAAGGATCTTAAAGGGAAGCACGACCCAGATCGTATAGAAGCACATAACAAACATCTTCGCCCAGTAAGGTCCGTCAATGAAATCCACCGGTCCCATCTTGAACAGGGACAGCAATACATTGATAAGGCCGTCGGAGTAAGGGGTCTTCTTGAACATGATCATAAAGACAAGTCCGACAGCAAGCGTATTCGTGACGTAAGGAAGAAAGAAGATCGTCTGGAATAATTCCTTGAGCTTCTTTATGGAATTAAGACCCAAAGCCACGAGCAGTGCAAGACCAGTAGACAGCGGCACCGTGATTATTAC
>CACZPC010000033.1 GCA_902782985.1 Oscillospiraceae bacterium | reverse complement strand
ATATGCGGCAAGGACGAGATCCATAAGCCCGAAGGCGTGAGCAAGGGGATCATATATGTACTCGAGACAGACGAGGCGGCATTTGCCAAGACTTCAGGGGACATAGCTCCCAAGGTGTCGGTAGTGACCAATCTCTTCAGGGATCAGCTTGACAGGTACGGGGAGCTTACTCATACCAGGGACTGTATAGCCGACGGTCTTGATAAGACCGATGCGCTGATAGTCATAAACAGCGATGATTCACTTGTTGCTTCCCTCGGTAAGGGAAGAGGAGAGAGAAGCGTTTATTTCGGAATGGATAAGGAATCCATGTTCAGCAATAATGTCCTGCATCCGCCCAGGAAAGGGATCCTTCCCGCTTCTCCGGATGCGGTCTATTGCCCCGAATGTCATGTGAGATATGATTATAAGGCAAGATCATTCGGACATCTGGGAGATTTTGTCTGCTACAACTGCGGCACAAGATCCCCTTCAAACCGCTTTTCCGTGATATATGATCTCAAGTATAATCCGTCAAAGGTCGATTTTCCTTTCGCCATAAAGGATTCGGCGACGGGTATCACCGAAAAGATGAAGCTCAAGGTCCCGGGCAGCCATAATCTTTACAATACATGTGCGGCAGTGGCCGCCGTAACGGTACTCACCGAAAGGATCGAGAAGAGAGTTGCTTCTCCCGATCTTTTTAAGGAGGCAGTCAGGGCAGAAGCCAATGTCAAGGCGGCTTTCGGAAGGATGGAGAAGATCAGTGTCGGCAGGAAGAATCTCTGTATCCTGCTGGTCAAGAATCCCGTAGGGCTCGACAGATCGCTGTCTTTCGTTTGCGACAGTGAGGACAAAGCTTCCCTGATGCTCCTGCTCAACAGCAATATAGCTGACGGTAAGGATGTTTCATGGATCTGGGATGTTGATTTCGAGAGCAAGGCTGAGGATCTGCCGGAAGATATCTACGTATCAGGCAGAAGATACGGCGATATGCTCCTGAGAGTCGAGTATGCAGGACGAAATGTCAAAGACAGCGGAGATATGGACAAGGCAATGGATATGCTGAAGACCGCACTTGATAATTGTCCTGACGGTAAATGTGTATATGTACTTCCGAACTATACATCAATGCTCGATCTTCGCGGAAGACTTGTTAAGGAACTGGGTATAAAGGATTTCTGGAAATAATATGACTAAGCTTGTAATCGGACATTTCTATCCTGATCTATTGAACCTCTACGGCGACAGAGGCAATGTCCTGGCGCTCTATAAAAGGGCGGCCGGAAGAGGATTTGACGTGGAGATCAGGCAGATATCCGTAGGTGATGAGATCAATCCCGAATCTCTTGATATCTGTTTTCTCGGAGGCGGACAGGACAGCGAGCAGAATATCATGAAGGATGATCTTGTAAATGTGAAGGGCAGGATCATAAAGGATATGATCGAGGATGGCAAGGTGTTCCTCACGATATGCGGCGGATATCAGATGCTTGGCAAATATTACAAGGAGCATGACGGTAAGATGCTCAAATGCTTAGGTGCCATAGATTACTATACCGAGGCTGAAAAAGAGCGTTTTATCAACGATACGATCTATGAGCTCGAGCTTCCATCCGGGGAAAAGGTAAGGATAGTCGGATTTGAGAATCACAGCGGCAGGACCTATCTCGGCAAGGGCGTGGAGCCTTTTATGAAGGTGATCACCGGTCATGGAAATAACGGCAGAGACGGCTATGAGGGCATGCGTTACAAGAATGCTTTCGGCACATATTCACACGGAAGCCTTCTGCCAAAGAACCCTGAGATCACGGATATGCTTATAGAGCTGGCATTGAAGAAAAGGCTCGGAGAAGATTATAAACTTCCCGTTCTCGACGATTCCACGGAGCGAAAGGCAAGGGAACTTGCGCTGTCTTATATTGAAAACGGCAAAGAACAGATGATCTGATATCATCATCCTTTCACACATTCTCCAATTGAAATCATGCTATATATTTATTATAATACCTTCGGTCATTTTCAGGAGGTGCAGCATGGTCAAGGCAATTGTAGGTGCAAACTGGGGCGATGAAGGTAAGGGTAAGATCACTGATCTTCTCGCTAATGAATCAGATATCGTTATCCGCTTTCAGGGCGGCGCTAACGCAGGACACACGATCATCAACGAGCATGGAAGATTCGCACTTCACCTTATGCCGTCCGGTGTCTGCCACGAGAATATCGTGAATATCATCGGTAACGGTGTTGCGCTCGACATCAGAAAATTTATCAACGAATATAACGAGATCAGGGGGAGAGGCTTAAATCCCAAGATCCTTGTATCTGACAGAGCTCAGATCATCATGCCTTATCACGTACTCTTCGATCAGCTCGAGGAGGAGAGACTCGGAGGTAAGGCTTTCGGATCTACAAAGTCCGGTATCGCTCCCTTCTATTCCGATAAGTATGCCAAGATAGGATTCCAGGTATGTGAGCTTTTTGAGAAGGAAGCTCTCAAGGAGAAGATCGAGAGGGTACTCGAGATCAAGAATGCTCTTATCGTTCATCTTTACCATAAGGAACCTCTTAATGCTGAAGCTCTCTACAATGAGCTTTGCGAATATGCCGAGATCATCAAGCCTTTCGTAGCTGATACACAGACATTCCTTCACGATGCGATCAAGGCAGGCAAGAAGATCCTCCTCGAGGGTCAGCTCGGTTCCATGAAGGATCCCGACCACGGTATCTATCCCATGGTTACTTCT
>CACZPC010000032.1 GCA_902782985.1 Oscillospiraceae bacterium | reverse complement strand
GTGGATATCCATGGTGCCTCCCATGTGTTCCGTAAGGCTCTTGGCGATGGATAAGCCAAGACCGCTTCCTTCGGTGTTACGTGACTTATCTCCCCTTACGAATCTCTCGGTGAGTTCCTCTGCGGAGATATTAAGCTCAGTGGCTGAGATGTTCTTGAAAGATATCTGCGTGTTGTCGCCTTTCGAGGTGAGGTCAATATATACTCTCGTGTTGGGCATAGCGTATTTGCAGATGTTATTCATTAAGTTGTCTATTACTCTCCAGAGATATCTTCCGTCTGCTTTTATCGTCTGCTCTTCTTCGGGGACCGTCACTACCGGGATAAGTTCTTTCTGCTTAAGTTTCTCCTCGAACTCTCCTTCTACCTGAGACAGAAGTACGCTGACGTTAACGGGCTCGATCTGCATTTCGATGGCTCCGGAAGAAGCCTTGGATGCTTCTATAAGATCTTCTATAAGCTTCTTAAGGCGGTCCGACTGCCTGTCCAATACCTCAAGATATTCCTGCATCTCGGGGTCGTCGGTGCCGTGCTTCTCCATAAGATCGACATAGTTGATTATGGATGTAAGAGGTGTCTTTATGTCGTGAGAGACGTTGGTTATAAGTTCCGTCTTCATCCTCTCGGACTTCATCCTCTCTTCCACTGCCTTATTGATGCCTTCGCTTACATTAGTGATATCGGCTGCATGTGACTTAAAAGCAGGAAGCATATGGGAAGTATCTATAGAAGCATCGGTATTGCCTGAAGCTACCATAGCCATACCTTTCTTTACTCGGTCAAACTGCATTACGACCCATATAAGGACAGACAGTTCTATAAGCTTATAGATAACAAAGAGGAAGAGGCCGAATCTGTAGTCGGCATGGAAGAAAGTAAGTCCCAGGAGCTGCACTATGCCGAGAGCGCCGCAGAATATTACCGCCTTGACTGCAAGAGAGAGATTCTCGTTCATGTTTCCGATAAGAGATCTTAAGGGAAGCATAATATAGTAAAGCAGAGTATATCTCATAAAGGAATGAGCCTTGATCCTTGTGGCGGTATTCATGCAGAAGTACACGAATACCAGAGCGCCTAAGCCTATGAACATCAAAGACAGCATAACGGCAGCAGGGAAATAAAGTGATGCTTCGAACACTGCCCCTACACATGCAATAAGGATCATTTCCACTCCGGCAGTAAGTCCAAACAGGATCATGTAGGGAATCTTATTATCGAATGATAAAGTCTTCTTAGAAGCTGCCATAAGGAAGACAAATAATGCCAAACCGGTAAGGAATGTAAATATTATCAGAACTGTCGCATACTTAGAGCACCAGGCCAGGGCTGCCGCGCAGGAATGAGCTTCATCGAATATGCTCCCCTCCGTAGCGCCGTAATCTATGGCATAGAGAATATAGTATTTATCAGCATTATCGTCCATCTGATCCATAGCGGTATCTATCTCGTAATAGGTCATATCTTCCGATGCTCTGTATTCGATAAAGCCGTGATAGATAGGCGTGCGAGGCGCATAGGTCATGACTTCCCAGCCATCCTGTGCGCATAAGACACCGGATACTTCCATTCCGTCCAAAGAACCGAACATGACATCCCCGTTATCGAAGATCCCTTTGTTAAGATCAGCGATATCGAGCTTGTCGGAAGTCTTAAGGATCACATACTTAAGCTCGGGATCGCAGTCGTAGCTTCCGTTAATCTCTCCGTCATATGCCACATCGCCTAATATGCCGGCTAAATAACACTTAGCGACATTGCCGTATGTCTCCTTACTTATCGCATCGTAATTCTTACCCCAATAGTTGTTCGCATCAAGCATGAGAAGTCCTGCGGACCCGAATGCGGATGCAACTACACACGCGACAAAGACCAGTACTGCAATGATCTTTACAAATGTATTATGCATTAGTTTCTGCATCTTATTCCTCCATCATGTAGCCGTAACCCCAGACGACCTTGATATATCTGGGATCAGCGGGGTCTATCTCGATCTTTTCTCTCAGATGCCTGATATGAACAGCCACGGTATTCTCGGTACCGTAAGGGTCTTCATGCCAGACTTCTTTGTAGATCTGCTTTGGAGATAAGACTTTTCCCTTATTCCTGATAAAGTACAGGAGTATCTCGTACTCGGTCTTGGTAAGATTAACTTCTTCGCCGTCTACCGAGGTCTTCTTGATGTTGTCGTCAAGTTCTATGCCTCCGTGGCGGTATACACCCGAATCCGTATTCACCGTGGCGCTCCCGAGCATCTTATATCTTCGAAGCTGAGATCTTACTCTTGCCAGGAGCTCTACGGGATTAAAGGGCTTGGTGACATAATCGTCCGCACCGACATTAAGGCCCAATATCTTATCGGTATCTTCGCCTTTTGCCGTTAAGAAGATAACGGGAACATTGGATATCTCACGTATGCGGGATAAAGCGGTCACTCCGTCCATACCGGGCATCATGATATCAAGAAGGACAAGGTCTATATCGCAGCTCTTTACCTTGTCTACGGCTTCCATGCCGTTATACGCGCACTCGACTTCATAGCCGTCGGAATTAAGATATATCTTAAGCGCGGATACGATATCCTTCTCATCATCACAAACCAGTACTTTACCCATCAGTCACATCTCCTTATAGCGAATCGATTCACGCTATCATTGTACTAGTCTGTCTATTAATTCCAAAGGATGTATCTTATTAAGATT
>CACZPC010000031.1 GCA_902782985.1 Oscillospiraceae bacterium | reverse complement strand
GGAAGCTTCAGGGAGAATGACGAGACTACCGAAAGCGGATATTTTGCAACTGATGCTCTGCCTTCCGATATCAATACTCATAAGAGCAGTCCCGAACAGATAAAGCTCTGTCTTGAGGCTAAGCATTCCGATCACTGGGTGACGATCTTCGACTGAAATGCATGCTTGGCAGAATAAACATAAAACCGTATAGCGGATATCTGCGTTTTAATGTAAAAAGTCGAAATTATCCGAGGCGCCGTCTTGTTTGTTGACTTCGCTCATTTCTAAAAATATACTTGTGCTTGATCATTAAATGTGAGATCGTCCCGATTTGGACGGTGCGGAGGAGTAAATGATAGAAAAGAAAGTTGTCTTTCAGTGTGAGAACGACCTTCAGATGAAGGCTGTTGCAGTGCTCGTTCAGAAAGCATCGGAGTTCAGAAGCACCGTTTATCTCGTAAGAGACGGAAGAAGAGCTAATGCCAAGAGCCTGCTGGGTGTTATGTCTCTCGGTATCGAGAATGGCGCCGAGATCGCGATCAATGCCGACGGTCCTGATGCTGACGAAGTAGCTGACGCTCTCGAGACTTATCTCGTTAATCCCAAATTCTGATAAATCTGTTACAATACTTGCATGAGCGGGAATACGTTTGATGCAAGGCTTGATACTGTACCTTTAGATCCCGGAGTCTACCTTATGAAGGATGCTTCGGGAACTGTTATTTATGTAGGAAAAGCCAAGAAGCTCCGCAATCGTTTAAGGAATTATTTCGGAGGCGGGACCATCACTCATCCCAAGGTGGCGGCGATGGTATCTCACGTTGCCGATTTTGAATATGTGGTAGTGGGCTCGGAGCCTGAAGCGCTCCTTCTTGAGGCCAATCTTATCAAGAGATATTCACCCAAATACAACATCCTTCTTCGTGATGACAAGGGATACCCGTATGTATGCATCACGCTCAATGAGGAATATCCCAGAGTATTCAAAGCATTCCGCACCGATGAGAGGGCGAAGAAGGCCGGAGCCGTATATTACGGACCGTATATGAATTCAGACCTTTTCCATACTCTTCAGGCCATATATGAGATCTTTCCGCTCAAGCGGTGCAGGAAGGTCCTCCCGAGAGATATAGGAAAGGAACGTCCGTGCCTCAATGCACATATCGGAAAATGCATGGCACCCTGCAGCGGCAGTGTAAGTGCCTCTGATTACAGACGCATGATAAGTCAGATATCGCTTTTCTTCGAAGGACGCTATGACGGTATAGAGAAGGATCTTCGAAGTGAGATGGAGAACGCTTCCGAGTCTCTTGATTTTGAGCGGGCCGCGATCATCAGGGACCGCCTTGTGGCTCTTAATAATATCCGTCAGAGTCAGCGTGTGTTCATGGAGATCAGGCGCGATGTCGATGCGATCGGTGTCTATTCCGATGCGGGTGAGACGGCGATACGAAAGCTGGAACTTCGCGACGGCAGGATCGTCGGATCGTCTACATATTTTATGAGCGGAGATAATGCTTCACTCGCGGAGAAAGTGACCGGATTTATCATGCAGTATTACGACGGCAGCACCAGGATACCGCCTACGGTCCTTATTCCGGATCTTGCGGAGAGCGGGGATGAGGATGATATCGACATTTCGTCATCCGTATCGGCCCTCGAAGGTTTCCTCGAAAGTCAGGCGGGACATAAGGTCAAGGTGCATACTCCCGAGCGCGGTGAGCTTCGCGAGCTGCAAAGACTGGCAGATAATAATGCACGTGAGATGATGGTGAGACGTATACTTCGAGGCGGAGGCGCGGGCTCTGATCCCGCAGCGGCATTGAGATTCCTGGAAGGGATGTTCAAGGTGCCGGAGGGGAGCATTTCGCGCGTTGAATCATTCGATATCTCGAATCTCGGAAATGATGATATCTGCGCCGGTATGGTCGTATTCAAGGACGGCAAGCCCGATAAGGCATCCTATCGTCTCTTTAAGATGAAGACGGTGACGGAGCAGGACGACTTCGCATCCATGAGGGAGGTCCTGACACGCAGGCTTCACCATACCGCGGAGGACGGATTTGAGTATCCGTCGCTCATATTGGTCGACGGCGGCAAAGGACAGCTCTCTGCCGTTAAGTCGATAGTGGACGAAGTTGCTCCCGACAGCGGGATACTTTTGGCGGGCATGGTCAAGAACAACAGACACAAGACCTCGGGGATCGTATTTACGGACGGTACAGAGATCAGGCTTGATACGGAGGAGCCGTCTGACCGCGATGTCGTGCTCTTAAGATTTCTGACTGCCGTACAGAATGAAGT
>CACZPC010000030.1 GCA_902782985.1 Oscillospiraceae bacterium | reverse complement strand
GACAACGACAGCTCGTGCTAAGGAGATCAGCGCTATCGTTGAGAAGCTTATTAACGAAGCTATCAAGGAGAAGGACAACTTCACAACAAAGGATATTACGGTATCCGCTGCTAAGCTTGACGGTAAGGGCAAGAAGGTTCTTGTTTCCAAGACATCCAAGAACGGCAACAAGTACGATGTTGTTGATCGTGAGATCAAGACAAAGACAGTTCAGGTTGACGCACCTTCAAGACTTGCTGCCAGAAAGAGAATGGCTTATTGGCTTCTTAAGAGCCATGATTCCGAGGGCAACGTTGTTAATCCCGTTAACAAGATGTTTGACGAGATCGCTCCCAAGTATGAGGGCAGAACAGGCGGCTACACAAGGATCATCAAGCTCGGCACCAGAAGAGGTGACGGTTCTGAGATGGCTATTCTTGAGTTCGTTTGATATATAACAGATAACGATCAGAACTTTTATCAGAGGTCGGTTTACACCGACCTCTGTTCTTTTTATAATGAATCGATGGATCATAAAGATAACACAGAAGAATTAGCAGTACATATTGAATCAGTATCATTTTCATACAGATCGGATGACGGAAGCGGCACCGAGATGCTTAAGCCTGCCCTGGACGATGCTACGATCAGGATTCCGGAGGGATCTTATGTGGCGATCCTCGGCCCAAACGGATCGGGAAAGTCCACTCTGGCCAAGATCATAGATCTGCTTGAGATACCGGATAAAGGGTCAGTTACAGTTCTCGGGATCAACTCCAAAGACGAGGAACGATTCTGGGATATAAGAGAAAACTGCTCTTATGTATTTCAGAATCCGGATAATCAGATCGTCGGTACGATAGTAGAAGAGGATGTAGCATTCGGCCCGGAGAATATAGGTGTCCCCAATCCCGAATTACGCGAAAGGGTAGATCAGGCATTAAAGTATGTAGGACTTACTGATTATGCCAAGCGCGAGGCGGCCCGTCTTTCGGGCGGTCAGAAGCAGAAACTTGCCATAGCCGGAGCACTTGCTATGAAGCCAAGACTTCTTATCCTTGATGAATCAACAGCCATGCTGGATCCGATAAGCAGGGATGAATTTCTCGGTATCGTTGAGAAGATGCACGAAGAGCGGGGCATCACGGTAGTGACGATAACTCATGATATGACGGAGGCATCCAGATGCGAGTATGCCTATATCATAGAGAAGGGAAAGGTTACCAAGAGCGGCAGACCTTCCGAGCTCTTTGCCGATACCGAAAGGATAATAAGAAGCGGTCTCGAGCTTCCCGTATATGCATCTTTAACATCTGAGATCCTTCGATTCCAGAGAATGAAAGCAACAGCGGAGGATCTCAAGGATCCTTCTGCAGCCTGTAAGCGAGCTGCAGAAGCTGCGGCAGGCAATATCAGCTTTTCGGCAGCGGAACTCAAGGAATCAAAGCAGAGGACCAAAGTAAGCGACAAGATTATCCTTTCGGTAAAGGACCTGTCCTATTCATATGAGAATTCCGGTAACGAGAAGACGATCGAGAATATCAATATCGATGTAAGAGCAGGCGAGATACTTGCGTTAACAGGGCACAGCGGCTGCGGAAAGACAACTTTGATCTCACACCTTAACGGGCTAATAAGGCCGCAGAACGGCACAGTCGAGGTATATGCGGATAATAATGAGACATTGACTACATCACGCCCAAAAGATATCAAGCGTATAAGGCAGAAAGTAGGAGTAGTATTCCAGTATCCGGAATATCAGCTCTTTGCTGAGACTGTATATCAGGATATCGAATACGGCCTGAAACAGATGGGCATAGAGGAAGGAAAGCGCAAGGAGATGATCTTATCTGCCGCCAGAAGCGTCGGACTTGATGAGGCTCTTCTTGACAGCAGTCCTTTCGAGCTTTCAGGCGGTCAGAAAAGGCGCGTTGCCATGGCGGGAGTTCTTGTAATGAAGCCGGAGATCCTTGTATTGGATGAACCGGCATCGGGACTTGATCCGCGCGGCCGCAGAGAGATGTTCGCACTTATCGAAAAGCTCAGAGAAAAAGGCACAACGATAATTCTTGTTTCACACAATATGGACGAAGCTGCATGCTATGCAGACAGGATATGCTACATGAAGGCAGGAAGACTGCTTGGCATCGATACACCTGAAACGGTATTCGGCAATGACAGGAAAACGGATATACCGATGCCGTTGCTTCACGAGTTTTCGATGAAAGTCAGAAATGAGATCTGCGAAAGGCTTGGAGCCACGATAGATTTCGGATATGTAAGAAGGAATGCGCGTGAGGAAGCCAAGAATATATTAAGAGAAGTTATGCGATACAAGGAGGATCATCATGCTTAAGGAAATGACCCTCGGCAAGTATTGCGACACAAGATCCCCGCTTCACAGGACTGATCCCAGGATCAAGATCGTCATGTATATCATTTATCTGGTGGCTCTCTTCATGGTCAAGTCTCCTCCGGCTCTGATAATTGCGGCTTTCGTGACGTTGATCCAGCTGGTTGTGGCCAAGATCCCACTCAAGGTAATAAGATCCACATTGATGCCTATAATTCCTCTGGCGGGATTTATATTCATACTGAATATCTTTTCGATAAGAGACGGAGAAGTTCTTTATACCTGGCACAGGATCATAATTACAAGTGAAGGTATACAAAAGGCGATACTTATGGCGGTAAGGATAATCCTTCTGATATTGTCTACGAGTGTACTGCTGACGCTTACAACCACTCCGCTTAAGACTTCCGATGCACTCGAGTCCCTCTTTGCGCCGCTTAAGGTCTTCAAGGTACCGGTGCATGAGATGGCGATGATGATGTCGATAGCTTTAAGATTCATACCTACTTTGTCGGAGGAAACGGACAAGATAATGAAAGCTCAGGTATCAAGAGGTGCGGACTACGATACCGGTACCGTCATCAACAGGATCAAAGGCTACATAACCGTTTTGATCCCTCTCTTCGTTTCCAGCTTCAAGCATGCCGAGGAGCTTGCCGTGGCAATGGATGCACGATGCTACAGAGGCGGCACGGGCAGGACAAAGCTTAATCCGTTAAAGATAAGAAAAGCAGATATCGTAGCAGCGGTATTACTGTTACTCGGAGCGGCTGCAATACTTGTATGTGAATTTATCAGTCGTTAAAGACAAAGCACTTCCCGTGTGATAAAATAAATGCGTTTTGACGCAAGGTCAGGCGTACGCAGGATAAGAAACTACCACGGAAGGAAGACAACTCTATGGCATATTATGTAGGCATAGACTTGGGCGGTACCAACATTAAGGCAGGTATCGTTACAGAAGAAGGAAAGATGCTCAACAAGCAGAGCATTAAGACTCATGCGGAAAGACCCATGGAAGAGATCATCAAAGACATGGGCGAGCTCACTCTTAAGGTGATCGAGGAAGCCGGACTTAAGGTAGCAGATGTTACCGCTATCGGTATCGGATCCCCGGGAACACCTGATAATAAGGCTGGCGCACTTGTATATGCGAACAACCTTCCTTTCAACATGGCTCCCATGAGAAGACTCATCAGAGAAGTCGTAGATCTTCCGGTATATATCGATAATGATGCGAACTGCGCAGGTATGGCTGAGGCAGTAGCAGGCGCAGCCAAGGGCATCAAGGATTCTGTCACTATCACACTCGGTACCGGTATAGGTGCAGGTGTCATCATCGGCGGCAGGATCTATTCAGGATTTAATCAGGCCGGCTCAGAGTTCGGTCATACCGTCCTGGTATCAGGCGGTCTTCAGTGCTCTTGCGGACGTAAGGGCTGCTTTGAGAAGTACGGTTCAGCCAGCGCACTCGTCAGGATGACAAAAGAGGCTGCAGAGGCAAATCCCGATTCAGAGCTCAATAAGGTCATCGAAGAAGAAGGAAAGATCAATGCCAAGATCGCTTTCATTGCAATGAGACGCGGCGATAAGGTAGCGGCTCAGGTGATCGATGAATATACGGATTATCTCGCGGACGGTCTTGCAAATGCCATCAACACGTTTATGCCTGAAGTACTCGTAGTCGGCGGTGGTGTCTGCAATGAAGGAGATCCTCTTCTTGTACCCCTTCAGGAGAAGACAATGTCCAGACCTTACTTCGGTCCTGGCGTAAGAAAGACTCAGATCAAGCTTGCCGAGATGGGCAATGACGCAGGTATCGTCGGAGCTGCCATGATGGGTAAGGCATGCGCTGACGATAAGATCGACGGTATATCCAGCGCCGTCTGATCATTTCGAAATGCCGAAGATCGCTCTTACATGCGAATATGACGGTACCGATTTTGTCGGATTCCAGTATCAGGATAACGGCAGATCCGTCCAGCAGGTTTTGAACGAAGCACTGTCGGCAGTTTACAAACAGGATATTAATGTAACGGGATGTTCCAGGACTGACTCGGGCGTACATGCGCGCGGGCACATCAGTTCCTGTGACGTCCCGTTTTATATTCCGGCTGATAAGATCCCGCTGGCCGTTAATTGCCATCTTCCGGATGATCTGTCGGTAAAGAAGGCAGTCTATGTCAAAGAGGACTTCAATGCCAGGTTCTGTACTCTCGGTAAGCGATATATCTACAGGCTCTTCTGTGCCAAGACCAGGAGCCCGCTTGTTGCCAGATATTCGCATTTCGTTTCTTTCGAGCCCGATATTAAAGCAATGCAGGCTGCGGCTGCCGTAATGGCAGGCGAACATGATTATGCAGCCTTCTGTGCCGCAGGCGGAAGTCAGAATACGACTGTCCGTAAGGTATTCGCCGTAAATGTAAGGCGCGGACAGATACCGGGAATGATCGAGATAGAAGTCCAGGGCGAAGCTTTCCTCTACAATATGGTAAGGATAATGAGCGGGACTTTGCTCTATGCGGGACTCGGCAAGCTCACTCCCGAAGATGTCGAAAGGCTTTTCGCCGATCCTCAAAGAAAGAATGCAGGCATGACATTGCCCCCGGAAGGATTAACGCTCGAAGAAGTATATTACGACTGGGAAAAGTGGAAGGCGGATCCTTTAAAGTCCGAATAATGTCCTGACATAAGGGATCTTCCGTATCAGGTAAGAAGATATTACCGACAGGATGAGGCTCGATATCGTCACTACCGGGATCATCCATTCCCCGTTATCGGCAACTCTGCCCAGGATCGATATGATAACCGTCCTGAAGATACTGTCAAAGAGCATTATCTGAAGCGAGAATTCACCTGCGAGCCTTAACGGCTTAATATCTGCAGGAAGCTTGTAGGATGCGATAAATATCAGATAGATAAGCGGCAGTGCCGTCAGAAACCTGATGTAGTAGGGAAGTTCCCACATGACTCTTGTCTCGTCGCCGTCTCCCATGTCATATACGAGGATGAAAGCTGCAAGTCCGGTAAGAAGGAGGCTTGCGACTGTCTTTACGCCCCAGCCTCTGACCAGGGCTGTTTCCATCCTGTCGATATCAAGCCTCGAAATGATCATTCCCATGAGGAAGAACGGCATATAGATACAGACATTATTAAGCTGAAAATACAAAAAGGCATTTTCCAGATGAAGGGCGGATAATACGATATCAAGTATCAGAAATATCGCGAAGAGGACCGTCGGAAGGATAAGACTTTTCCGCCCTTTGTCTTTCTTATCACTCCAGAACAGAGGCGCCGTCAGGAATATCACGAAGATCGTATATGGAAACCAGTAGAGTCTGCCGTAGATGAATGCATCGGTCAACACGCCCTGAAGAGTCTCCGAGTGGGCATATTGATCTGAAATAAATACTGTATAGATTATCTTAAGACAACTGAAGAACAGGCATGGGATGAGGATCCTCTTGATCTTTTTGAGATAGAATCCGCCGACAGGCTGCCTGTGGCACAGCAATCCCGCGATCACAAAAAACACGGCTCCGTTGACGGCATAACAAAGATTGCCGCACACACCGATCGGGCGGCTTACGAGCTTATACGTCACGGAATAATACGATATCGAATGAGCGATCAGAACGAGCAGCGCACCGATGGCTTTCATGTAGTCGATATATGTCTTTCGCATGTGTTAACAATAGCTTGAAAGCAAAGTATTGTCAAAGCATAAAGCAAAGTTAAAGAATTGTATAAGTTGGTTCCGGAATCATTGAAAAGACAAAATGTCAGGATATATAATTTCTTTAAGATTAAGAATGAGGGAGGTAAGCGGATATGCCTATGAATGTTGATATGTGGATCATTTGGCTTGTACTTATGGTCGTATTCCTGATAATCGAAGCAGTAACGCTCGGTATCACCACAGTCTGGTGTGCGGCAGGTTGTCTCGTAGCAGCGGTAATGGATCTTTGCGGAGCACCCGTAGCTGCTCAGGTAATAGCTATGATTGCTGTATCAGTAGTATGTTTCATAGCTTGCCTGATATGGATAAGACCGATGTTCGACGCTAAGCATAAGAGAGAACTGAGTCCGACTAACGCGGATCGTGTCCTGGGTCACGAGGGGATCGTTATCAAGACGATCGACCCGATGGACGGTAAGGGCCAGATCAAGGTATTAGGTCAGGTCTGGAGTGCCAAGGCAGATAAGGTCATTAACGAAGGTGCCAAGGTCAAGGTCCTTTCCATGGAAGGCGTTAAGCTCATCGTAGAAGAAGTTAAATGATATAATCGTTTAGAAGGAGGGTAACAATATGATTCCTGCAATTATTGCTTTTTCGGTAGTACTTATTATTATCGTTGTTTCTTGTATTAAGATCGTTCCTCAGGCAACAACATTTATCGTTGAGCGCCTCGGAGCATATAAGACGACTTGGGATACCGGTATTCACTTCAAGGTCCCGATCATCGACAGAGTCGCCAAGAGGATCTCACTTAAGGAGAAGGTAGCTGATTTCGCACCTCAGGCCGTTATCACAAAGGATAACGTTACAATGCAGATCGATACAGTCCTTTTCTATCAGATCGTAGATCCCAAGCTCTATACATACGGCATTGAGAAGCCTATCCTTGCTATCGAGAATCTTTCTGCTACGACACTTCGTAACATCATCGGTGATCTCGAGCTCGACCAGACACTTACGAGCCGTGACATCATCAACACGAAGATGCGTGAGATCCTTGATGAGGCAACGGATCCCTGGGGTATAAAGGTAAACAGAGTTGAGCTCAAGAATATCCTTCCTCCCCGTGAGATCCAGGTAGCCATGGAGAAGCAGATGAAGGCTGAGCGAGAGAAGAGAGAGTCGATCCTCATCGCAGAAGGTCAGAAGGAATCCGCTATCCGTGTAGCAGAAGGTGAGAAGGAGTCAGCTATCCTTCGTGCCGAGGCTAAGAGAGAAGCAGCCATCCGTGAGGCTGAAGGTCAGGCTGAGGCTATCCTCAAGGTACAGGAAGCTACGGCTAAGGGCCTTCAGATGATCAAGGACGTTGGCGCTGATCAGGGTCTTGTAGCTATCAAGAGCCTTGAGGCACTCGAGAAGGCAGCTGACGGTAAG
>CACZPC010000029.1 GCA_902782985.1 Oscillospiraceae bacterium | reverse complement strand
TGCATCCTTAAGCCTTACGGTACCGCTGCTCTTGGTCCAGTTATAGCTTGCTGCCCTATATGCGGGAGCGTCGCTCTTTGCTCCGGACGTGGAGGAGCTCTTGCCGCTTCCTGTTACCGCAGAAGACTCTACGAGCGTGTTCCAACTGCCGCATCCGGGGCACTTGCCCATCCAGCCGCTGGTCTCGAATCCGCATTCTTTACAGAAAAAAACTGTTTTACTCTTAGCCATGGTCAGAGTATAACACAATTCAAGGCGAGAGAACATAAGTTCTTGCACATTTATTTTCATGTGCCGTTTATCTTTTATTTGATTATGTCTATCAGCCGAATTAGCGTGTATAATCTATCCTATGGAAAACAAGTGGAGCAGGTACTATTCATCAGACGAGACCGTCAGTAATATCGATGTCGGCCGTACGATCTATAATGTCCTTTGTGACAGTGCGGATAAATATCCCGATCGTATTGCGATCGAGCATGCCAGACGTACATTTACATATTTCGAATTGAAGCAGGCTGTGGACAACACCGCGGCAGCATTGAGGTCAGTCGGGATAAAGAAGGGCGATGTTATCGCACTTTGTATAAACGGTACTCCCGCTACGGTACTTACTCTGTATGCGGCATCCGCGCTCGGCGCGGTGGTCTCCATGATGAGCGAAGACGTGACACAGGAGGGATTCAGGAGTCTTTGCTCATCCCAGAAGATCAAAGCGGCAGTTCTTTCTCCCAACCTTTTAAATAGCGTATATTCCTGTCTCGACAGGACTGAGGTCAGGTGTGTGATCGTTGTAAAGCATACCGACTATTTTACTTTTAACGACAGATTCAAGCCGCTGGTTCGAAAGCTTTTTCCGCTTGACAGCCTGAGGATCAAGGCATCTGAGCTTCCCTCGGATGTATCGATGTTTTTCTGGAAGGATCTTCTTTCCGAATATGCCGATAAGAGATTCACACCGGAGCCGGAGATCAGCCCGAATGCCACGGCGGTATATATGAACGGTGCTGCGGCAACCGGAAGAGTACTGAGTGCAGCTCTTTCATCCCGCGCATTGAACGAGCAGGCTTCGATCGATCTTTTCCTTTTTAAGACCGGAGATGAGAAGGACCGCGCGATAAGAGTCATGTCGCTGATCGACAGATGTTATTCCTGCGGTACGTGCTTCGGTATCCACAGTCTGATCGCATCAGGAAATACCATCTGCCTCTATGTCGGGGATACTTCCAGATTTCCGGTGGAGTCTTTCGGGTTCTATAAACCGGATATAGTCATAGGATATCCCGGACTGCTGGTACAGATGTCCGAATCCAAGATAATAAACATAGCCGATATATCTTTCCTTAAGAAGATAATTTCGTGCGGTAATATCATGAATACCGCTCAGTGCTATGATATCAGGAGCTTTATCGACAGATCGAAATGCAATGCAAAGCTCGAAAGGTTCTACGGCATAGATGAGACGGGAGCCGCGTATATCTATAATCCTGTCTCACTTGATAACGACCGTATATTCGGTATTCCTCTTCCCGGTGTCATGGTAAAGATAATGGATCCGGACAGCGAGGTAGAAATGAGGCCCGGCGAGCAGGGGCAGATCTGTGTCTGTACGCCCGCGGCAATGAGCAGTTATGTAGATAATGAGACTGCGACAGGAATAGTCAAGAAGAGATTTAAGGACGGACGAGTCTGGATATGCACCGGAGATACCGGTCATGAGGATGATAACGGCTTCATTTATTTTGACGGAAATACAAAAAGAATAATCGAACGCAACGGAACGCTGATTTATCCGTATATTATAGAAGAGAGTATTATAGGCGTAAACGGTGTTAAGGAGGCTTGCGTAGTCTCGATCGACGAGGATACGTCTCCTTATCTGGCGGCTGTCATAGTCCCGGAGGACGATTATCTCTTCGATGCCGCACGGCTTGAGGGACTTAAGAGCGCCATCGAGACTGAATGTAATCTTACGCTCTCGCCGGCAATGAGACCGGACGAGATCGAATTCAGGGCCTATCTGCCGAAAGAGAACTTCGGTAAGAATGATCACGATGCGATCCGTGCTCAGATCCTTTCGAAGCGTTCGGGAGAAGATGCCGAGGAAGATACAGACGGTCTTACTGATGATATGCTTTAAGCATCGTTAACAAATAATACTTAATTTATCAATTTTATATGTGGATAATATGTAGTCAGGAGGTAGATTTATGAACAGAAGACTTAAGCAGTTTCTCGCTTTCGTTCTCGTTGTCGCCATGGTCATGCCGATCGCATCTTGTTCGATGATCGAAGATCTTACCGGAAGCGGAAGATCGAGAAACAGGCACGAGCGTGATCGTGACCGCGATGATGATGACGATGAAGACGAAGAAGAAGAGGAAGAAGAGACTGAAGACACTGAGGAGGCAACTCCCACTCCTTCTCCGGTACCGACACCCGGAGCTACACTGGCAACAGGTACGGTTGTGGGAGGTTTTGACATGACGGGACTTACATACCCCGATCATGTGCCGACATATGATGAGATACATCCCGCACATAACCCCGGTACCGTTACGGGAACAGAGGCATCGGATCTCCTGGATCAGATCGAGCATGATATCCTTCAGAAGGACATCGGCTCGAGTTATGTGAATTATTCGATCCTGTTTGAAGATCCCGAGGCACTCGGATTTACATGTGATGAAGTATCCTGGGGAGAGTTTGATCTTGATCCTACCGATGATCTTGAATTCATTGATACACAGCTCGATCTTCTTTACACGATCGATTACGATAATCTGGATTATCAGGACAGAGCATTCTACGATAAGGTAGTATATGACCTCGAGCTTTCCAAGTACGGACTTCAGTATACTGCATTCAATTATTATGAGCCCGTGCTCGATCCGCTCCTCGGACCTCAGTGCGAGATCCTCTTTATGCTCGATGTACTGGATTTCGATACGGTAGAAGATGCCGAGAATTATATCGCTCTCGTTCGCGATACGGACAGATTCTATGATGATCTTTGTGCTTTTGAAGAGGATCGCGCGGCCAGAGGATTTGCATGTACTGATGAAGTATATGCCGATATGGTGACAAGCTTTGAGGGTCTGGCATCACAGGCGGATGACTGCTTCCTTTATGATTCTTTCGAGGAAAGGCTTGACGAGATCCCCGGTATTACCGATGCGGATAAGACAAGACTTATTGCCGATCATGATGATGCTATGCAAAATGTATTCTTTCCCGAGTTCCAGGAATGTGCCGACAGGATGGGAGCACTTCAGGGAAGCGGCGGAGTGCAGCAGGGTGTAATGGCTTATCCCGGCGGCGATGCTTTCTATCAGCTTCGTTTTATCGCATATTCCAATTCGGATAAATCCATCGCTCAGACTACGACTGATCTGGAGAATACGATCGATGATCTTGTTGCTACAATGATGACTGTAGCTACAACGAGTAATACATGGATGACGGAGTATCAGTCTTTTGATTCCAATCTGGGTAGCATCGAGGATAATCTTGATTATCTTTATACGGCAGTTCAGCCCGATTTCCCGGATCTTCCCGATCATTCATATACTGTAGGTGAAGTACCGGAATCTTTAAGAGAGAACTTCAGTCCGGCTGC
Source organism: Oscillospiraceae bacterium (assembly GCA_902782985.1). GTDB lineage: Bacteria > Bacillota > Clostridia > Saccharofermentanales > Saccharofermentanaceae > Saccharofermentans. Next base: position 2,404 of record CACZPC010000029.1, on the reverse strand, counting down.
TTATCTCGGATTTAACCTCGATTCATTCGATTCCAATTTGATCATCAGCAACGGCGATCTCGGTACTAAGACAGGTATCACGTGTGCTCATGAGGGTTATCCCGGACACATGTTCCAGTCTATCTATACCAGAAGCGTCTGCGAGCATCCCTACATCTATATCAACGATTCCACGGGTTATGCCGAAGGATGGGCGACATATGTAGAGAATTATTCATATAAGTATTTCTGTACTGACGAAGACGCTCAGACACTTCTTACGATCGAAAACGAGATGGTTGTTCTTGTCTATGCAAGAGTTGATATCGGTATCAACACAGAGGGCTGGACGATGGATGATATATCTTCCTACTTCGTATCTCTCGGATTCGGAGCACCTGATGACGAAAGCCTGAATCAGATCTATCAGCTGATGACGAATCAGCCCGGATACGGAATCAAGTACGGTATCGGTTTCCTGAATACGAGTATGCTCATGCAGTCGCTCAGAGAGCAGTTCCCGAACTGCACGGACGAAGAGATCCATACGGCTTATCTCGAATCTCTTCCTCTTACTTTCGAGATGATCGAGGCAAGGGCGGTTGAAGCTTTGAGCTGATCCTTTCGCCGTAACAATAAACATCAAGGATGTCTTCTCTCACAAAGAGGAGACATCTTTTTTTTGCCCTTTTAGTGTCGCGGGTTTCTTCATGACTGTGATAGAATTAGAACTATCCAGATGAATACAGGAGGATAAAACTATGGCTAAATACAGATGTAAACTCTGCGGAGAGATCTTCGAGGTACCTGACGGCGAGACACCTAAGTGCCCCAGATGCGGTGCTGAGGGTGATACGCTCGAGCTTGTAGAAGAGACTAAGGGCAATCCTTATGCAGGCACCAAGACCGAAGAGAACCTAAAGGCTGCTTTTGCAGGTGAATCTCAGGCCAGAAATAAATATACATATTTTGCTTCCGTAGCCAAGAAGGAAGGCTTTGAGCAGATCAGCTCCATCTTCCTCAAGACTGCCGACAACGAGAAGGAACATGCCAAGATGTGGTTCAAGGAATTAAACGGCATCGGCTCCACCGCAGAGAATCTCGGTGCTGCGGCTGACGGCGAGAACTTCGAGTGGACAGACATGTATGAGGATTTTGCCAAGACTGCCGAGGCTGAGGGCTTCCCCGAGCTCGCAGCTAAGTTCAGGGCTGTAGGTGCTATCGAAAAGCATCACGAGGAGAGATACCGTGCTCTTCTTAAGAATGTCGAGGCTCAGGAAGTATTTAAGAAGAGCTCCGTTAAGGTATGGGAGTGCAGGAACTGTGGTCATATCGTAGTAGGTGTAGAGGCACCCGAGATCTGTCCCGTATGTGCTCATCCTCAGAGCTACTTCGAGATCAACAGCGAAGAATTCTGATAAGAGAACAGACAGCATAATAAAGGAGCGTCCGTTTACTTCGGGCGCTCCTTTTGTATTTCGTATAAATTCTCGGATCAGTTCTTATTGACGCTTGCTACATAAGCTTCGAGGTTGTCGTAGAAATGATCTGCACCGATGATCTTCATGAAGCCGGCCTTCTCAAGTGCCGAAGAGACGAACTCGTTCATTCCGACGAAGCAGAAGTCTGCACCCTTTTCCTTGATGTAGTTGACTGCCTCGATGAATTCGGTCTCGGCGGAGATATCGGCGAAGACTACGCCTCTGAACGAAAGGATATATGTATCATATTTTTTCTCGCACTTCTCGATAGCCTTCTTGAGCTCCTTGCCGTTGGCAAAGAAATATGCGCCGACGCTGTATACGATAGCCGCATCCTTATTGCCGATCAAAGTCTCTTCCTCGACGGTAACATTGATCTTAGCGAGCTTATTGATGGTCAGGATCATCGCAAGACCCACACCGATAAGGATCGCATATGTAAGGTCGAGTATTACGGTGGCAGCCATGGTCACGAAGAAAAGAATTACCGCATCGGTAAGCTTGTGATCGAAATAAGACTTGATGGTGGCAAAGTCATTCATTCTGAAAGCAGTCATGAGGAGTACTCCGGCAAGAGCAGCATAGGGAACCATACCGATGACGGGTGCCAGGATGAACATGCATGCGATGAGGAATACGGACTGGAATACGGAAGTAAGCCTTGTCCTGCATCCGCTCTTGATGGCTACCGACGTTCTGGCGATAGCGGCCGTAGAAGGTACACCGCCTGCGAAAGGCACTACCATATTGGCCACACCCTGAGCTATAAGCTCTACGTTGGAATCGAACTTTTCCTTCTTCATAGCAGCTGCGCATGTACCGCAGAGGAGGGACTCGATCATGCCGAGGAGTGCGATGGTGATAGAATAACCGATGATCTCGCGGAGCATCGTAGGGTCAACGCCTGCGATATCGAGCTTTTCGGTATTGATTATCGATCTGGG
>CACZPC010000028.1 GCA_902782985.1 Oscillospiraceae bacterium | reverse complement strand
TCATTAAAGCATCTTATTCTTATTCCTGAACTCGTCATCGTATCTTCTGATCCTGTGTCTCCTGAAGATGATCAGTGCGAAGAGGAGGATCAAGGCAAGCACCAGTATGCCGGCTATTGTTAACAACATATTCTTGAGCCCGGTCCACACGGTCTTCTTCTCGGGATTTACATTTACGACCTTATCCTTGACGGCTATCTCAAGATGAAGGACTCCGACTATATATGTCTTGCCGTCACTATATGTCTTGAGTATCGGTATCTCGAAATTCTGCTCATCTGCATTAACATCGATCATGACACCTGACAGGTCAACTGAATTTGTGCTTCCGCCGATAGTTCTGTAGGCCGTCGTCGAGAAGTAATTTGAGAATTCCATCTCAGCTGACATTACATGAAGTTTGGTATCGAGCAGTGCGCCGTTGATCTGATTGATCGTATCATTATAAACGGGTGTAAATTCACTGGGTTCGACCATTACAGTGGAAAAGGCCGAATACCCGTAATCGAATAATGCAATGGTATCGCTGTATCTTGTCTCGTTATTGGTGGCACCGAGGATGACAGAGATGAGTCTTCTGCCGTTCTTATCAGCAGCAGCTACCTGAGTATATCCTGCACCTTCGGCAAATCCGGTCTTGCCGCCGATATAGTAATCATATGAATACTCCTGAGTGGAGATAAATCTGTTTGCATTTGAGATCGTTCGTGAATCCGGATACAGATTTGTGGGCTGCATCGTGTGCTGGAAAGAAGTTGCAATATCTTTGAAATCCTGATGTTCACAGCATTCGTTGAGTATAAGTGCCATGTCTCTGGCTGTGCTCGTATTAGTAGCATCGCCGTTGGTGATACCATAGCATGAAATGAATGATGTGTTTGTGCATCCGAGCTCAGATGCCCTTTCATTCATCATTTCGGCGAATGCCGCCTCGGTTCCTGCCATCTTTATTGCAAGTGCAAGACAGGCATCATTTGCTGATTCAAGCAAAGCACCGTAGATCATATCCTTTACGGTGACATCCTCGCCTTCGCTGAGTCCGAGAGTCTCTAAGCCCTCGGGAATGCCGATATACATGGACTGATCTATGGTAATAGTGTCATCAAGATCAAGGTTCTCCAAAGCTAGTAGAACAGTCATTATTATGGTGCAGGTAGCGGGATTGATCTGCTGATCGAGATTTCTGCCCATAAGTACAGATCCTGACTGAGCATCGTAGAGTATAAAAGAGGTTCCTACGGGATCAGGTGCATCAGGCAGATCCTCGTTAAGGAGATCCTCCTTGGATTCGTTTTGTGATATTACATTATCTTCGGGATCGTCGAACTGATCGTTAACTGCCAGTACTGTCGCAGGAAAAAGTGCTACGGCGGCGATCACGGAAGCAAGAATTGTTACCAGTGCTTTTTTCATAAACATAATTATAACAAAAGAAGCACTTTCATGTATAATTATTCGGTAAGAATTAATGAGGTATGAATATGTCGATCGTCAGAGTAGGACAGGATGAGCTCAGACAGCAGGATAAGGCTTTGTCGGAGCTCAAGTCGCATTTTTCCGCCCTTTCCGCGGATAAGGGAAGAACTTTAACATACAGCATAAGGACATATGGCTGTCAGCTTAATGAAGCTGATTCCGAGAAGCTTTTCGGGATGCTCCGTGCTATGGGACTCAGTAAGAGTGATGATAACGGGGCACCTGATGTGGTCATCCTGAATACCTGTGCGATCAGAGAGAATGCCGAAGACAGGCTTTTCGGAAATCTCGGGGAATTCAAAGCTGACAAGAAGAATAATAAGGATATGATCATTATCGTATGCGGATGCATGATGAAGGTCGATTCCAATGTCGAGCGTATCAAGAACAGTTTTCCGTATGTCGATCTCGTCTTTGATCCTCAGCAGATCTATGCTTTCCCGACGCTTCTTCTTGATACTATCAAGGGAAAAAAGAGGCTGATAGATGTTAAGGATATCGATTTCATAGCTGAAGATAATTATCTCCCGGTAGAGCGTCAGAGAAGTTTCAGAGCTCTTGTTCCGATCATGTACGGCTGTAATAATTTCTGTACTTACTGTATAGTGCCTTACACAAGAGGAAGAGAGCGTTCCAGAGATTTTGATTCGGTAATGAGCGAGCTTAAAGATCTTGCCTCTCAGGGATATAAGGAGGTAATGCTCCTCGGACAGAATGTCAATTCATACGGTAAGGATGATCCCGAGGGCAGGTCGTTCCCTGAGCTTTTGAGAGAAGCATCGAAGATAAAGGGCTTTTCGAGGATAAGATTTATGTCTTCACACCCGAAGGATATCTCAGATGAGGTCATAGATATCATGGCTTCTTCCGATAATATCGAAAAGCATCTTCATCTGCCGCTTCAGTCAGGCTCGGACAGAGTATTGAAGCTTATGAACAGACCGTATAATGCGGAACGTTTCATGCATATCGTCCATGAATTCAGGTCCAAGGTACCGGGCGGTTCCATCTCTACCGATATCATTGTAGGTTTCCCCGGTGAGACGGAGGAGGATTTCCTTGAGACGATGAAGATCGTAGAGGAAGCAAGATTTGATTCCGCTTTTACTTTCCAGTATTCGGAACGTCCCGGTACCAGAGCGGTTAATATGCCGGATAAGGTACCTCATGATGTTGTTACCGAGAGGTTTTCAAGGCTTCTTGAACTTCAGAATTCTCTCGTGTTCGATTCTAATAAGGCTAAGGTCGGACTTACCGAAGAAGTTCTTATTGAAGGTATGAGTTCGACTGCCGAGGATATACTTACAGGCAGGACCGTATCTAATCATCTTGTTAATTTCAC
>CACZPC010000027.1 GCA_902782985.1 Oscillospiraceae bacterium | reverse complement strand
TTCATGAGAGCTAAGAAAGTTGCTCCGGATCTGGAATTACATATCTCTACGCAGGCAAGTGTAACAAACAGCGATGCCTGTCGCTTCTGGTATGAGCAGGGTGCTAAGAGGATAGTACTTGCAAGAGAGTGTTCACTGGAGCAGATCCGTGAGATAAGAAAGAATATACCGGAGGATCTGGAGCTCGAGGCATTTATCCACGGCGCCATGTGTATGTCTTATTCCGGAAGGTGTATCCTTTCCAACTATTTTACCGGAAGGAGAGCAAACGGAGGTGCTTGTGCCCAGCCTTGCAGATGGGGATATTACCTCTCAGAGGAAAAGAGACCCGAAGACAGGCTTCCCGTAGAGCAGGATGAACACGGTACATATATCTTGAGCAGTAATGATATCTGCATGATAGAACATGTTCCCGAGATGGTAGAAGCCGGAATCGACAGCTTTAAGATCGAAGGCAGGATCAAGGGTGCCTACTATGCGGCAGCTACCACCAAAGTGTATAGGGAAGCCTTAGATCTTTATATTAAGGATCCCGAAGGATATAAGATGAATCCGGAATGGTCGCTACTTCTTGATAAGGTGGTCCACAGAGACTATGCTACGGGTTTCTTTTTTGATTCTCCTGCGGATAATGCTCAGATCGGTTCTGAGAGGACATATAACAAGCCTGCATTCGTCGTAGGTGTAGTAGAAGGATATGATGAAGCCAAGGGCATGTATATCGTCAGCCAGCGAAATAAGCTATACGGCGGAGATAAGCTGAATGTCTTAAAGCCTAAGGGGTGGGAGGCCCCGATCATCGCTTCTGAGATCTATGATATGGATATGAACATACTTGATTCCGTTCCGCATCCTCAGATGAGATTCTATCTTAAGCCTGACAGGCACATTATCCTCCCCGAACGCTCATTCCTGAGCCGTGACGGAGATAAGGATGAAGGGATACTTCCTAATTCCTGACTGTAATTAGTAATTATATACAGAGATATGATCTGAGCCCGGAAATAGTTATTTTCGGGCTTTTGCAGTAGCAGTGTCGGCGGGTTTCATGAAGTTGCCGAGTACTCTGGACAGGAAAGCTATGATCTTTTTATCTATGGCGAATACCTTGATGATGTCATAGACGATAATGAATACCGTAGGTCCGAGCAGGAATCCGATGGCGCCCCAGATATATACACCTGCAGCCATGGCTATGAGCATCATCAGAGGATGAAGATGGAGCGACTTGCCGAGGATCGGAGGCTCGATGATCCTTCTTACAACGGTGATCACCGTCATTCCGATAATCAGTACGATAAGTCCCTTATAATTTCCGTGAAGTACACAGTAGATCATTAACGGGATCATGGTTGCACTTACGCCGAGCACCGGCATAAAATCGATTATTCCCGTAATGAGTGCAAGTATCAAGGCATATTCTATACCTGCCAGTCTGAACGTTATCCAGGCTTCAAAGGCAGTGATGAACAGAAGAAGGATATAACCGCCCAATGCTCTGAAGAGTGTGACGGAAAGATCATTTATAAGCGACAGGGATTTATTCCTGAATGCCTTGTTCGGCACGTTTCTCATATAGAATCTTAAGACACTGTGACCGTCATTAATGAAATAATAACCGCTGAGCAGTACACATACTACAACGAATATGCCGTAAGGGATGCTGCTCACCATACTGAGAAGTGAAGAGATAAGCGATGAGATCAGAGAGGGAAGTGCCTGGACACTGTCATTCCAGATAGAAGTGATATTATCCCTTAATGAGTCTATCATCTTGTCCGTGAGAAAACCTCCGTTTCTCTTGGCGAATCTGGCAATGATATTATTACCGAATTCCACGGGATTGAATTCGTTTACGAGCTTAGTTACTGCGTTGATGGCGCGACTGAGCTGTCCTATAAGTGAAGTGCATCCCCAGACGCACAAAATAGCTATGAATACAATGAGGATGCAGTAGATGACTATTGCTACCTTGCGATGGATGACTCCCTTGGATCTCTTACCCTTATAGCCGTTCGCGACGGGACTTGCCATGGCAAGAGAAGTCTTTGCAAGAAGAAAACCTATAAGGAACGGGATAAGGATCTTCACTATCTTAGTCGCAAAGAAACAGATCGCGGCAAAGATAAAGAACATCAGGATAAACTTTATCATTGCAATAACGGCTGCTTTGTCCTTGCTGTATCTTTCAGTATCCATTAAAGATGAACTCCTTTGCAAACAAGTATCCACATAGTCAAAAACAGGGCACCTGATACGATGATCGTAAGATTGATCCCCTTATCGAAAGCCGGGATCGACGCGTCGAGTATCTTCTCATCTTCCTCGTCCGTATAAGTGCCATAGAAAGAATCAAGGCTCCTCATAAAGAACGATAATAGTATAACACCCATAAAGATCGCCGGCATGGATGAGTAGAAATAGACTGAATCAATATCAGAATATGTCTGGATCGCCAGGATATCTACCTTGTTGAGCGTGCCCGAGAAAAGGAATATAGAGAGCCTGGATGAAATAAGACAGAGGAAAGGACCTGCGATATTTCCCGTCTTTGTTCTTAAGAAAGAGCACCACCATCCGGTTATGAAAAGACCTGCAAGGCTTACGAGATCAAATGAAAAAAGAGCATAGGCAGCTGCAATTATTATATAGCCGACAAATCTTTCCTTGCTCCTGAAGCGTGACCACAAAAGTCCGAAGAAGAACAGCGAGGCTCCTGCAGCAGGTATTACCGAATCGGTCATGATCTCAAGTGCACTTATAAGTTTATTCGGTTTTGTAACATGATAGAAGAATAACGGAAAGCACATCTTACCGCCGATCCTGAGTAATGCCCACGCCGAGAAGTTGTACAGCGCAGTGGTGATCAACATGATCGGGATACCCGAGATCGTTGCAAGTATCAAAGAACCTGCACCTGTGAAATTTCCGATCGTGCGGTCTGTCAGGCCTCGCGACAGTAATGAGGCAGGGAGTATGGCAGCAAGAAGTATGAGCAATGTCTCAAAAACGGCATAGCCTATAAGCGAAGTGGCGGGGATCGGAGACCCGAAGCGTTTTGTCAGCATCCTTATTGAGAACATAAGGGCTGTCATGATCGCCGACAGCATAAGCGGATAGCTCCAGTTCATCACTGAAGGACATCTGAGCTGATATCTTACTATATTCAAAAAAGACGGTTTCTTATGCTCCTGCATATCAGCGATATGCTCCCATTGCCATTACGATCCCTATCAGATATTCATAGAAGACGGGCTCGAGTATGAGAAAGATCGCCGCACCTATCGCAAGGAAAGGACCGAAAGCAAGATAATCAGGATCATCGGCGAAATGGATCGCAGCTTTCTTCTTGGCAAGCTCCCTTCTGGCGGCAACCGGATCAGCGCTTTCTCTTATGGCCTTATTCTCTTTGTAGATCCTTATCCTCTTCATGATGAACATGGGAACTGCGAATACCGCAGCCATCAGGATGCCGAGATAAACTATCATTATAAGGCCGTGAACACCTACGAGAAAGCCGCATGCTCCCAGGAGCTTCATATCACCCTGGCCCATGCCTTCCTTACCGAAAAATGTCATTGTTATAAATCCGATTATCCAAAGTACACCGAATCCGAGGACTCCGGCGATCAACCTGCTCAAGAGCGGATAATACCAGGGAGCATAATGGGAAAACCACACGGGGAATTTCATCAAATCTGCACCTGCCTCAAGGAAGCCCGTAAGGAAAAGAGCTATGGAGAATTCATCCGGGATTATCCTGTTGAGCCTGTCAGACATGGCTATCATGATTATTATCGGAAGCGATATTATAACGCTGATAAATCTTAAGATACTGTGTTCAACGAAGAAAAAATCATAGGAGTAGACTGTGATGAAAAGGTATGCCGCCGCCATAAAGAGTGCAGAGATAAGTCCGTGCGGGAACAGCTTCATTCTCTTGGAAAGCCTGAAATCAGGGGCCTTGGGATCATATCCATAGTCCTGAAGCCACTTCTCGGGAAGTTTGGCGAATATGAATGTGATCAAAAACCCTTCAATAAGTCCTATGAGGATCGCAATAACAGGCAGTAAATGATTATCCATAGTCTTCTCCGCTGTATTTATAATATTAAAAGTTTAATATACGGGTTATTTTTTATCAACCTTATATAAATAAGAATACTTATTATTGTAGAAATTGCCTATCAACTCAAATACTGATAAAATTAAAAAGATTTTAAGTTATGAGGAGGGGCGAATATGGCAAAGGCTGTTACAGCTAAGATGCTGGAAGAACAGATGCAGGCCCATGTTAAGGCCGAGACAGGACTTTCGCTTGAGAATGCTACGGCAAGGGATTATTGGACCGCACTTTCAAAGAGCGTAGTAGAGATCATTTCGGATAATTTCCAGGCAACGAGAGAGAAGTATTCCAAGGTGAGACAGGCACATTATCTGTCTGCGGAATTCCTTGAGGGAAGATCACTTCTTAATAATCTTGTAAACCTCGGTATTTACGATCAGGCTAAGGAGGCACTTGCGTCCTTCGGATACAACATCACAGACATCCTTGAGGAAGAGACGGATCCCGCTTTGGGTAACGGCGGTCTCGGAAGACTTGCCGCCTGTTTCCTCGATTCCTGTGCTACACTGAATCTTCCCGTAAACGGATACGGTATCCTTTACAGATACGGTCTTTTCCGTCAGGCTATCGAGAACGGATTCCAGAAGGAATATCCCGATTCCTGGATGGAGAGAGGTTATCCTTTCACACTTGCCAGATATGACGAGAGGGTCAAGGTACATTACAACGATATCGATGTA